>JACONI010000085.1:0-6955 GCA_014323825.1 Ekhidna sp.
ATTACCGTTGCAAGAACACTTGACCATGAGACCACGGACGAATATATGCTTACATTAACCGTTACCGATGATGGTGACGGAACACTGTCAGACTCGAAAAAACTCATCCTTACGGTTACCAACGTGAACGAAGCCCCGGTAATTGGAATGATCCCATCTGACCTTATGATAGCTGAAAATGTCAGTTCAGGTAATGTCGGTTCAGTGATTCCGGTTACAGATCAAGATCGTCCTTCTCAGATGCTGACTTATGCACTCTCCGGAACCAATCATAATGATTTTGCCATAGATGACACAGGACAAATTACCGTTGCAAGAACACTTGACCATGAGACCACGGACGAATATATGCTTACATTAACCGTTACCGATGATGGTGACGGAACACTGTCAGACTCGAAAAAACTCATCCTTACGGTTACCAACGTGAACGATGCCCCGGTAATTGGAACAATTCCACTTGACCTTACTATAGCTGAAAATGTCGGTTCAGGTAGCAATGTCGGTTCAGTGATTTCGGTTACAGACCAGGATCGACCTCCTCAGATGCTGACTTATGCACTCTCCGGAACCAATCATAATGATTTTGCCATAGATAACACAGGGCAAATTACCGTTACAAAAATGCTTGACCATGAGACCACGGACGAGTATACCCTTACATTAACCGTTACCGATGATGGGAACGGAACACTGTCAGACTCGAAAGATATCACCATTACGGTTACCGATGTGAACGATGCCCCGATGATTACTTCGGCTGCCGGTGCAAGCGTACCTGAGAACACCGTTAATGTGCTGCGCATTGAGGCGACCGATGAGGACGAAGGCACAACGATCATCTACACGATCAGTGGAGGAGCGGACGAGGACAGTTTCAGCATTGTTGAAAATAGCGGGGATTTGACTTTTCGAACGGCTTCGGATTTTGAAGCACCCGGAAGTGCGAATGGTGATAACACTTACGAGGTAGTGGTAACAGCAAGCGACGGAACGAACAATATTTCGCAGACCTTCACCATTACCGTTACCAACGTGAATGATAACATTCCGGCGATTACCTCAGATAACACGAAAAGCGTGGCAGAGAATACCACCGCAGTGCTAACTGTCGTGGCAACCGATGCGGATGCGAACACAACGATCCGCTACTCCGTCAGTGGAGGAGCGAACGAGGATAGTTTCAGCATTGTTGAAAATAGCGGAGAGTTGACTTTCAAGACGGCTCCGGATTTTGAAGCCCCGAGCAGTAATGCCGGTAACAATACTTTTGAAGTAGAAGTAACAGCAAGCGATGGACCGAATAATGTTTCGCAGAACCTTACCGTTACGGTTACCGATGTGAACGAGGCTCCGGTGATTACTTCGTTGGCAACAGTAAGTATGGTAGAGGGAAACACTGATGTGCTGACCGTCACAGCAACCGATGAGGATGCAGGCACAACGATCACCTATACGATCAGCGGAGGAGCGGACGAAAGCAAGTTCAACATCAACGAAAGTAGTGGGGAGTTGACTTTTCGAACGGCTCCGGATTTTGAAAATCCCGGCAGTGCAGATGATGATAATATCTATGAAGTAGTAGTAGCAGCAAGCGACGGATCAAACAATGTTTCACAGACCCTCACCATTACTGTCATTGATGACCCACGTCTTCCATCTGCCAAAGGTGTGAACATCTATCCAAACCCTGTGTTTGATAGTCAATTCAGACTAAAAGACATTTCTGATGAGTTCAGCAGGGTGATCCTGATGGGATTGGAAGGTCGCGAAGTCAGGCATTATCTCGTCTCAAAAGACGGATTATACGATATTTCAGGGATGAGTGAAGGTATCTTCTTTATCTTCACTGAAGGAAGCGGAGGGCGTAAGTACATAGGGAAGATCTTAATAAGAAAATGAAAAGTGCAACTAAGGCAGCCTGTGGAAGCTAAGGCAGAAGCAGCCACGGTATTTTTTCTCCGTTAATGCTGTAAAAATACGCTTGTGAGCGTATTGACAATCTCCATCGGGCTCAACATCTTTGCTGCAAAATCAGCATTGTTTAAAAAGGGCAGGTTGGTGTGATTCGTATTTTTATTAGCTTTGATTATTAATTTTTACAACAACATCCAAATTTTAATATATTTGTGTCAATAACAGATTTCACCTTAGATACATGAAAAAAATCTGGTCGGTTTTTCTATTGTTATACTTTATTGCATGTGATTTTGATTCCATTGAGCTGGATAAAGTACAAGGGCCTACTTTAAGTCCTTCGTTGGTACTTAACCTCGGAAGTGTTAAATACACGGTAGGTGAATTAGTAGATGATCTTGAAGATGAATCGCTGGAAGTAGTCACCGAAGATGATTTATTTATCATTTTCGTTCAGAGAGACACCTCCATTTATGATGATACGGAAGAATTTATCGCGCTTGAAGATGAGATTACCAATGAAGAAAGTTATCCGCCATTTTCATCAGATATTCCCGCTCAAAGTATAGAGAACAGAGAAACACCTCCTACGGAAATTTTTGATTTTGAATTTAATCCTGAAGGTGATGAAGAGATCGATTCTACTTTTTTTAAAGCCGGTACTTTAAGATATACATTAACTTCCCCCTTTAACTCTCGAATAAATTATACCTTAACACTGACTGATATTCAGGATGCATTAACAGGTGAGCCGCATGTTTTTAATGATATACTGATGGCGGATGAAACAAGCAAATCGGGTTCAACTCCACTTGAAGGAAAAAAGAATGTGGCGAAAAGAGTGGGTTCATCAAATATATTCAATGTAGCACTCGATTTAACTTTTATTATTCCTCCCAATGTGGCAATTAATGCATCGGATGAGATTACTTTGGAAGTCGTCTTTGAAGACCTTGAGTTTTCTGCTGTTTTTGGAGATTTTGGTATGGATCCTGTTGAAGTTCAGCAGGAGGTAATTGAAATATCAGTGTTTGATGATTTTGGTGATGATGGATTATTTCTGGAAGAACCGACAGTAACGCTGGAATTTATTAACAAATTTGGGATAGAATTTGGGATTTCTCTGGCCAATGTTAAGGCGGTAGATGATGATGCTTCAGAGATTCTTCTTGAAGGTGATGTAGTGAGCAATCTGCAAATTGTAAATGCACCGGATGGTTCTCAGTTGGGTCCAGACGTTACATCTCTTCCAATAGTCGTTACACCTGTTCCAATAAATGTCAATAATAGCAATATTGATAAATTGCTAAACAACACACCTGCTAACCTGACTTTTACGGTTGATGCCACTCCGAATTCCGAGGGATTGGGTATGGATGAGAATAATTATTTATCCGATAGCAGTTACCTTGAAATACGAATGACAACGGAAATTCCATTGGATTTGAGAATGGACGGCTTTTCAAGGGATTTCGATTTTTCCATAGACGGAACCGAACTGAGCGATGCGGACTCTATTGTCATTAACCTTAGAGTGGTAAATAATATTCCTATTGATGGAACCCTGGACTTAAGCTTTCAGGATGATTCCGGTGAGGAACTCTATAAACTTCCCGGGGTTGAGTCCATTGAATCTCCCCGGGTAGGCAATGGTGAAAGGACCCTGAGCCCAGTAGAAAAAGGATCGGTGATTAGACTAAATGATGAGGGCATTGAGGCCTTCCTCAAGACAACAGAAGTCATCGTTACACTCAACATGTTCACTTTCGATACAGAATCGGAGAATCCGGTAAAAATATTCTCTGATTATAATATTGAAATCTTTTTGACCGCACAGGGAAAAGTTGCCGTCGATTTATGAAAAAAATAATCTTCTCATTTCTTTCAATGGTATTTTCCGTTTCGATGTTTGCACAGTCGGACCTTACTTTTTATCATTTTGGAGCTGCAACTCCTCAGTCGGGAATGCTCAATCCTTCATTTTTTCCAGATGCTAAATATTACTTTTCATTGCCGGCATTATCCGGTATATATACAAATGCTAATATCGGATTTAGGTATAATGATTTAATGGTGCCGGTAGAAGGGACCGATTCCGTAAAAGTGGATTTAGAGCGGGTGCTGAGAAAATTAAAAGCCGGAGATAATCTAAGCCTTAGAGGTGACCTGTCACTTTTGCAATTCGGAATGAGAACAGGAGCTGGAAATTTCAGCTTATTCTTCAATCTGAGATATGATGGCGGATTCAGGTATCCCGTCTCGTTTTTGGAATACTTTATTTATGGAAACGGCGGCTTAGTTGGGGAGAGTGTTGAAGAAGAAGACCTAAGCGGCGGCGGTATTGCGTATCACGAAATTGGGCTGGGCTATTCCCGGGACGTGGTCATATTGGGAGATAAGAACCTTACAATAGGCGGCCGCATGAAGTATCTCACCGGACTTGCACACGCCAGTACCTCTGGTGATGCTTCTTTGACATTGTTTACAAATCCTAATGATTACAGCATTTCCGCTACCTTCAATAATGCAACTTACAGAACAGCCGGATTCAACGACATACGAGGTGATAATGTAACTTCTTATTTGGCTTCGAATAAAAATAAAGGCTTTGCCGTTGATGTAGGGGCGCAGTTGGAGATCAATGAGAAACTAAACGCTTCTCTGGCAATAAATGACATAGGATGGATCACCTGGAAACAGGATATTGAAAACTACACTTTGACCAATAATCAGATAAGCCTGGACGGCTTCGAAAACCTGGACGATATCGATCTTGCTCAGGCACTTGAGGATAGCATTGATGTCTGGTCAGAGAGAGAAACAACCCGTGAGTCTTTTACTACATCCACAGGTACCCGCATTATTGCCGGGGCAAATTACCGGGTGCTGCCGGATGGGATTGTTTCCGGTTCGCTTTACAGAAATGGCTCCTCTTACGGGAAGTCGGAGATTGGGTTTGGAGCAGGGTATACGCATCAGTTTGGAAAGACGCTGACACTCTCTGCCACTGTTCTGAAGGAGCAGTCAAGACCCGTTGAAGCCGGGTTTGGATTTGTGGTGAGAGCAGGAGCCTGTCAGATATATAATGTATTTGACGATATTTTTAATGTCGTGAAAGACCCTGCGGATTTCCAAAGTGCATCCTTTAGATTCGGTATCAACTTTTTAATCAGAGGAGGCAATACCGAGAAAAAGCAAAAAGAAGAATTAAGTCCTTTTCCACCGGAGTATGATTTAGATTACCTGCTAGATGACGGCAATTCGGACAACAACTAGAATTTTAGTGTAAATTGTATTGGATTTATTTCTAAATTAAGCATTCAAATAGCCTCTTTAACAAAGCCGGCAGTCTATTTGAATTTCTCTCCTTAAAATTTCTTTTTCGCTTTAAAAAACTCATAGCATCTCAAAAAATTTCTTTTCAGGCTTCGGAGACACCTCATTGCCGCAAAAACAAAAAAGCCCTCACACTTCCTGCAAGGGCTTTATGATAGAGGTTTCAGGAGCTTTCAAACTTTCCAAAAGTGAATGATTCGCCAAAGCGGAGAGGGCTTCTACGCTTTGTTATCGTGGTCATTTAAACCTCCAAGGTTTTCAAAACCTTGGAGGTTTCTTATGATTATGCTATTCGACAAAAAAAGCCCTCAAACGCCTGCAAGGGCTTTATGACAGAGGTTTCAGGAACTTTTGGAGAGTTTCAAACTTTCCAAAAGTGAATGATTCGCCAAAGCGAAGAGGGCTTCTACGTTTTGTTATCGTTGTCATTTAAACCTCCAAGGTTTTGAAAACCTTGGAGGTTTTTGTGGTGCTGTCGTTTTGTTGGTTAAACCTTGAAGGTTTCTATGCTTATACTATTCCACAAAAAAGCCCTCACACGCCTGCAAGGGCTTTATGACAGAGGTTTCAGGAGCTTTCAAACTTTCCAAAAGTGAATGTTTGCCAAAGCGGAGAGGGCTTTTACGCTTTGCTATCGTGGTCATTTAAACCTCCAAGGTTTTGGAAACTTTGGAGGTTTTTGTGGTGCTGTCGTTTCGTTGGTTAAACCTTCAAGGTTTCTATGCTTATACTATTCCACAAAAAAAAGCCCTTACACTCCTGCAAGGGCTTTATGACAGCGGTTTCAAAATGCTTTTTCGGGCGCACAGCGTCTTTTATATGCTAGCCACCGGATACAATTTGCATGTTCGTTTTGGCATCTTTGGCTTTTAGGGCAGTGATGATGGCGGTTTTATCTTCACTCGGTGTCAGACTGTTTGCAAAATCCAGGGCCGAAAAGCTAACATTATTTCTAAGATTCACATTTATGCCAGACACATCTAATAAAGCGTCTATAATATCTTTATGACCTTGCTCGGCCGCCCATATTAAAGCCGTATTGCCAAAATTATTTTGAATATTCACATTTATGCCAGACACACTTAATAAAGCATTTACGGTAGCTGTGCGGCCCAAAAATGCCGCCAAAATTAAAGCCGTATTGCCCGTATTACTTTTGGCGTTTACGTCGGCACCCTCTGTTATCAGCCTGAGGATGACATCCCAATCTTTATTTGAAGCGTTTAAAGTCGTTTGGAGTGCTGTCGTTTTTGCGGGGACAGTAATTTTGCGCAGTTCGGTCGTTAAGCCCGAGGCACCGTTGGAAAGCACCGTCTGTGCCGTTTTGCGGGCTGCCAAAGCATCTTTGAGCGGCTGAATCGTGCCCGCAGGGGCGTTGCCGGCATTTTCCAAAGCGGTAATTTTTGCAGAGATCGCTTCAATATCGCCCTGTAGTGCCGTAAGTGTCGCCCCATCCAATGCCGTAACTGCCTCAATGGCCTGTCGCGCCGCTACAAAATTCGCTGAATTGATCGTCGCTTTTAGGGTCGCAATTTTCATTTGTACATCTGCGATGTTCGTAGTCCGTAGGTGGCCATCTTGCTTGCCCTCCAAAGTGGAGAGGAGGGTCTCAATGGCTATTTTTTCTTCCAGCCCGTCAATTTCACTTTCTAAAGCAGTGAGTTTTGCTTGCGCAGAAGTAATCTGCGTCTGCGTCCTTTTT
>JACONI010000085.1:7258-7528 GCA_014323825.1 Ekhidna sp.
CTTACGGTGAGGGTATAAGTGGGAGCGGTCTCAAAGTCGAGGGTTCCTGCCGTAGTAATAACCCCTGTGCCTTCACCTATGGCAAAAACATCGCCTGTATTTCCCGAAGTGATGGAAAACATGAGGTTGTCCATGTCCGCATCCGCAGCCAGCACGGTTCCGACAGCGGTTCCGTTCACCGCATCTTCGGGTACGGAGAAGGTCTGCTCGGGAGTAATAACGGGTGCGGTGTTTACCGTGTTTTGTTCCGTATTGTCTTCAGGCACCCCA
>JACONI010000085.1:7699-22006 GCA_014323825.1 Ekhidna sp.
CCCTTAGCCAGTTTACATTAGAGGCGACGGTCCAATCCCCTCCGCTCGCCGTGACGTTTATATCAGTCGGCTCCAGCTTATTGGCAGAAATGGAAAGAGAGGTTTTGTCTAAGGTTAAGGATATTTCTACGGGCTCATCGTCGCCCCCGCAAGCGGCCAAAGCCGTCCCGACAAGAATAAACAGCACAATTTTCCGAAAAATTATAACTATTCTTAGGGGGGGGGGGGATATAAATAAAATAAAACATCATAAAAAAATTTATTGTTTAAAAATTAAAAAAATAATTTCGGGTACAAGGTTAACCCTTTTTTATAAAAATACAAAGTAAGGATAAAAAGATTTAATTGTCAAGGGGTCGTCCGTTTTTTTTGATGTATGAAAGGCTTCTTTGCCGGGGAATTCCTGCTCCTGGGGAGCATTTGCTTTTTTCATAAACTCCGGTTAAAATTTGCGGTGGTTTTTAAAACCCTTCGGCATAGTTATCCCCTCTGGTGTAGTCCGCTCCTCCTTCTAAAGTGCCATCTTCGTTGACAAGGATGCAGTCCATTCTCCCCATTGTAGTTCTGAGTTCTATCCGGTGCCCCAGTCTTTCAAGATGCCGCAGGCTTCCGTTAGGAAGCCATCGTTCTTCTACAAGGATCCTGTCAGGCAGCCACTGGCTGTGAGCCCGGGTCGCATTTACGGCATCCTGCATTCCCATTTTATGGTCTATTGCATTCATGATTACCTGAAATACCGAGGTGATGATCGTAGAGCCTCCGGGCGTACCCAACACCATTTTTAGTTCTCCGTCTTTCTCTATGATCGTTGGGGTCATGCTGCTTAGCATCCGCTTCCCGGGTTCAATTGCATTCGCCTCTCCCCCTACTAACCCAAACTGGTTGGGCTGCCCCGGCTTGGAGCTAAAATCATCCATTTCATTGTTAAGAAAAAAACCGGCACCTTTTACATATACTTTACAGCCAAAGAATGAATTTAAGGTAGTTGTGATTGATACCGCATTGCCCTTTCCATCAACAATTGAAAAATGGGTGGTTTCCACACTTTCGATTATTTCCACTTCCCCCTCTTTGATCGTTTGTGAGTCTGTTTTTTTATTTAAGCGGATATCGGAAAATCTGTTTTCATTGTAATCATGATCCAGCAGCATGTCTATGGGAACATCATAGAAATCCGGATCCCCAAGATGCGTTGCCCTATCCGCATACACTCTTCTCTCCAGTTCGGTAAGGAGGTGCAGTGTCTTTCCGGTGTTGTGTCCCATTTTTCCTATGTTGTACCTTTCTGCACCCTGTAATAACTGAAGGATTGCAATTCCGCCACTTGACGGGGGAGGCATAGAGATGACTTTATTTCCCCGGTAGGTCCCGACCACCGGTTCCCGCCACTTGGAGGTATAGTTTTTCAGGTCTGCTTTTGTAATGAGACCCTTCCCACGGATCATTTCTTTTTCGATCTGATCTGCAACAATCCCGTCATAAAACCCTTCACGTCCTTTATCTCTTATCCGGGCCAAAGTTCCGGCCAGTTCGGTAAACCGGATGGTGTCACCGCCCATCCATGGCTTATCTTTCACCATAAAGAATTTGTCACCATTTATCTTGATGAAATCTTCTCTCTTCCGATTGAATTGGTTCGCCTGATCATCAGTAATGGCAAATCCATAGTAGGCCAGTTCTACAGCCGGCTGAATTAATTCATTCATTGGCTTCGAACCAAACTTTTCGTGAAGCTTAAGCATACCATCCACCGAACCCGGTACTCCGGCAGCTAAATGACCAATGGTGCTCCTGCCATCCACAATATTTTCGGAAGCATCAAGATACATATTCCTTGTAGAGGCCGCAGGAGCCTTTTCTCTAAAATCCAAAGAACCGGCACTTCCATCCTTTAGTCTGTAAACAGCAAATCCGCCACCGCCAATATTCCCGGCTCTCGGAAAAACTACGGCCAGGGCAAATTTCACAGCCAGTGCCGCATCAAAAGCATTGCCTCCTTTCTTCAAAACTTCCACACCTGCTTTGGTCGCTAGAGGATGTGCAGAAGAAACCATGGCTTCCTGACCTGTCGGGCCTGATTCCGAAGGTAGCTTTTCATAACTCGGGTATTGTTTTGAATTCTGAAGACAAGATGTACTGATTAGCAGTAAAAGAAAAAGTATTCGTAATGGGTTCATGTGATACAAAATATCCTGAAAAATAAGCATCAGCAACCTTACAAAAAAATGAAGACATTTCCGATTTTTCGCAGGTTTGTTAAAAAAAAGTATAAACTCAAACATTTTAAACTGTCCCATAAGCCATTCTAAAGATTTTATCAGGAATGGAAAGAATTATGGGAAACAACACTACAACAAATCATATAAATATAATTCCCTCCTTTCCCCGTATTAGAGAAAGGAAAGGCGTATGAAAGTATTCTTGCTGCTGATAAACATATACAAAACAAGACAGCGATCTGTAGTATTGAGGGCTTGAATAACAATTATAAAGCATTGCTTGACTTGTTTCGGAAGGAAACCCAAATGTTACTTGAAATCGAAAGAGATGATGGAGTATTTTCTATAGCTATCTATATTAACATCAGAAATGCCGGAAATTTATCAGTTTACATTGTCAGGGGATATGGAACGAGGAGAGATTTCTCATAACACTTACTTCTATCTTTTAACAGTATTCCCTAATTTTGCCATCCATTTAAAAACGGGAAAGGGTTGAAATAAATTTATTGGCCTATGGTGTAACTGGCAACACGTCTGATTTTGGTTCAGAAGAGTCTAGGTTCGAGCCCTAGTAGGCCAACTTTTTAATCAAACTCCGCTTTCGTTGCGGTATCCTTCTTATTAAGAAATGTCATCAGTAAAAATATTTTCAGGGTCTGCCTCCCGAGAGCTTACGAAGGCAATCGCTCATAATTATGGCAGTCCTCTTGGGAAAATTGAAAAACAAGTCTTCAGTGATGGCGAAATGGGACTATATTTCACCGAATCCGTAAGAGGATGTGACGTTTTTCTGATCCAGTCTACTGCCCCTCCTGCAAATAATATATGGGAGCTCTTGATGATGATTGACGCTGCAAGGAGAGCCAGTGCAAAATATGTCACGGTGGTCGTTCCTTATTATGGCTATGCACGACAGGACAGGAAAGACAAGCCAAGAGTATCCATAGGAGCAAAACTTGCTGCGAATGTACTGACATCAGTGGGAGCAGATCGAATAATGGCCTGTGATCTGCATGCTGACCAAATTCAGGGTTTCTTTGACATCCCCGTAGATCATCTGGATGGATCCGCCATCTTTGTTCCACATCTGAAAAAACTTCAACTGGATAACTTGATATTTGCCTCACCTGATGTGGGTGGCACCAAAAGAGCCAGGGCTTATGCTAAATTCTTTGAAGTAGATATGGTGGTATGTGACAAGCATAGAAAACGGGCCGGCGAAGTAGCCTCCATGCAGGTCATTGGTGATGTGGTCGGAAAAGATGTAGTACTTGTTGATGATATGGTGGATACTGCGGGTACGATTACCAAAGCTGCAACCATTATTAAAGAAAAAGGTGCTCATTCAGTCAGGGCGATAGCTACTCACGGAGTACTATCCGGTGATGCTTACAAAAACATTGAAAAGTCAGCACTTGAGCATTTAATCATTACTGACACATTACCTCAAAAGCATGAATCAAAAAAGATAAAAGTATTGACCGTAGCAGACCTGTTTGCAAAAGCAATTAGAAAAGTTCACGATTATGAGTCAATCAGTTCATTATTTCTTAAATAATTTAATTCAAATTTACAAATAACTATATTATGAAAACCGTTGAGATTATAGGGTATAAAAGAGCAAATCTTGGCAAGAAAGCTGCGAAGCGTTTGAGAGCAGAAGGGATGGTCCCTTGCGTTGTTTATGGCGGAGAAAAACAAATTCACTTCTATGCTCCAATGATCTTGTTCCGAGATGTGGTATATACCAGTGAAGCACATTTTGTTTCATTGATTATTGAGGGAGAGCCCGAACCATTTGAAGCCTTTCTTCAAGATGTTCAGTTCCATCCTGTAAGTGAGATCATCATGCACGCTGATTTTTTACAATTATTTAGAGGAACTCCTATTAAAATGGATATTCCCGTTAAGCCTGTGGGTAACGCTCCGGGCATTCAGCAAGGCGGTAAGTTGATCAGAAAAATCAAGTACCTACAGGTAAAAGCACTTCCTAAGAACATGCCTGAGGTAATAGAGGTGGATGTGTCAGAACTTGATCTTGGAAAATCTGTAAAAGTAGGTGAGCTTGAGACTGGTGAATATAAAATTCTGAATAGCCCATTGGTTACCTTAGCCGGTATTGAAGTACCGAGAGTGCTTCGAGGAAAGAGCCTGGACGAAGAAGAGGGTGAAGGATCAGAAACCGGCGAAGAGTCAGCAGCAGAAGAGTAGAAATCATTAACCTTTAAAAAATAAACCCGACACGAACGTTGGGTTTGTCTTTACCCGTGGAATTTAGAAAAGTAACGCCTGAACAGGAGACGAAATGTCTTAATCTGATGTCAGATTTCTATGAAATAAACAGAACCTTCCTCACCAAAACCCCGGATTGATATGAAGTTCCTTATCGCAGGACTTGGGAACGTTGGCCCGGAATATGTACTCACACGACATAATATCGGATTCCTTATATTAGACCGCTTAGCAGATGAAAAAGGGGAAAGGTTTCAGCAGGAAAAGCTTGCTCATTGCACCAAAGTAAAACATCATGGGAAAACGCTGGTTTTAATAAAGCCAACTACGTATATGAATTTGAGCGGCAAAGCCGTTAATTATCATCTCCGGGCAAATAAAATTCCTAAAGAAAGACTACTGGTGATCACTGATGATATAGCACTAACTTATGGTAAAATCAGGCTCAAACCAAAAGGATCGGCCGGTGGTCATAATGGCTTAAAAAACATTGAACAATTAACAGGCGGACAAGACTACCCTCGTCTTCGCTTCGGCATTGGTGATGACTTTTACAAAGGCCGGCAGGTAGACTATGTTTTGAGTTCTTTCAACAAATCAGAGTTGGAGGCATTAGTCCGGCATATGGATAAGGCTATTGAGGCAATATATTCTTTTTGTACCGTTGGTATGGAACGCACCATGAATCATTTCAACTGACCGGATTTAGTCACGTTCTAAAATAGGTTGACAGGTTTTACCTTAATTCTCTCATTAGGAGATTTAAACAAACTAAGTAATATAGTTTTAGATAAAATTGTGGGTAAAACTGATTATTTAATTTTTTAACTTTCTTCCCAATTGAACAATACTATTTATCTAAAACGGTTTAATATTTCATTACCTAAAAAGCTCATTTACTTCTGGTTTTTCGGGATCATTCTCAGGCTCATTGCGATCAACCTCGCAAGCTTCGTCCCCGAATTGGTTCCTGACTTCGTCTACTATCGACTTCCCATCGCTGAGTGCATCCTGTCGGAAGGTTGGCTTTATTGCGACTGTCGCTATAATCATACTCCTTTCTATCCTTACCTGGCTGCATTTATGCTTTGGGTTGCGGGTGATGTACCGTTTTTGCAGGTTTTCTTAATCAACCTGCCTCTAGCATTAGGAGATGCGCTGGTACCTGTTGTCATCTTTCTGCTTTTCAGAAAAGTTAAAAATGAAAAACTGGCCTTTACATGCTCTGCCGTTTATGCGTTAAATCCAATTTCTTTAGTGGAAGTCGCCATTTCTCATTGGGACGGATTCACACTTCTGCTCATGATGCTTGGGTTATTAGCAATGGAACAACAGCAAACTCTCAAGGCCGGTATCTGGACGGGTCTGGGTTTCCTTCTAAAACAATTTCCACTGGGTTTATTTCCTGTTTTTTTGCTCAAGACAAGAAGTCTCCAATCCACTTTTTGGATGGGTATCGCAGCTACAGTGGTAATATTTATGGTATTCTCTCCTTTTCTTATAAACTGCCCAACGACTTTTTTTGAAAACCTTCTAAGCCACCCCCTGTGGCAGGGTGCTGCAAGTGAAAAAGTAGGAATTGGAACGTTAAAGAATGTATTTGACCACTTGAGGCTTCCTCATGCAAAAATTATCTGGGGAGTGCTGTTTGTATCTCTTCTAGGAATCTCCAGCTTGAAGGCCAATGAAAGGAATTATGTTTACTATGCCGGAATTCTCATGGTAACACTGGCTTTTTTCACTTACGTGACTCACCGCCAACTGCTTGTCTGGTGCATGCCCTTCATCATTCTGATCACCATAGAGAAAAAAGCATATATTTCATTCATACTTCTCTTTGTAGGATATGCTATCAGGATTATAAAACCTGACTGGTATTTTGGTTTAATCCATCTTGGAGTCGGTGTGTGGTATTATTTAGCCCTTTACCGAAGGATGATAAGCGGACATCTCAGACAATATCTCCATTGAATGAATTGACATGAATACGTTATTTTTACCGTAATGACGGCACAAGAATATAAATCGCTTACAGCAGCCGGTATAAGTGAGTCTGCGGTAATGATCCTTTCTGATATTTTAGATCGGAAAAAAGAGAAGCATGCTACTAAAGAAGACCTTAGAATGACTGAACTAAGGCTGCAAAAAGAAATGGAAGAGATCAATTTCAGCATCACACTTAGGATGATGTTCTTTTTTAACCCTATCTACATAGCACTGATCATGTATATCGTAAAATCATTTTTGGGTGCCTAAATTGATCTCCTGTTCCTGCAATGAGTAAACTGCTTGTTCTGACCTTTGCTGATAAACCCCTTGATGAATCCAATCACCTGAGAAAATCATGTGAAAAATATGGAATAAAATGGAAGTCCCTGATCCATTCCCCCTGGACCGAGAATGTGATTAGACTAAAACTACTCTTTGAATTTATAGCTGAACAGGATCCTGATCTTGTGGTGCTGGTAGCAGATGCGTATGATGTGATATTATATGATAACCCCGAAGCCATTTTAGATATCTTCTTGAGTTTAAAATCAGATATTGTATTCTCCGGTGAGTCTAATTTTAGCTTCAAAGACCCTCATAAGTGGATTGCTTATCTGAGAAGGTACCCTCGTGGACAGGCTACCATCTATCATTATTTGAATGCCGGCACTTTTATGGGAAGGGCAAAGCATCTTCTTCAACTTCTTAAGGCACTTCAGGAAATTTGCAAAATTGATCTCTTTGATGAAGAAGCACTACTGCCTATCAAAAGTGACCAGTATTTATTAAGTCGGTTTTTCGTAGATAACAGCAAACAGCCCGGCAAGTTAAAACTTAGCATAGATGAACGTCATACGCTGATGGGCTGCACCGGAGGCAGGTTTTGTGTTTTGAAATTTCCCGATCTTGGAAAGTGGCAGGCTTTTAGCTTTTTTATCATTGAAAGGTCTTTATTAAAACTTTTAAGTCTTCATAAACATCAAAAAATACCTAAAGATTTTACTTTCAGGCTTGGCAGGTTTTATAATAAAAAAACCGAGACTTATCCCCCTATTATACATTTCCCCGGCACTCAGAACCGCTTTAATAACATCTTGGGAGAACTCTCAAAAGCAAAGCCTGTTTTTTCAAAAAAAGGCACTTGGATTTTTGCGGCTGGTATTAGCTGCTTTGCTTTTATTGTTTCTCTTTCTGTCGGGCCCCTGTTCTGGTTTATCACGAGGAGAACATCCTAGCTGCCATGAATGATACGATACTCTTCATGGCTTTTCCCTCCCACAACATCAATTAGTCCCTTTACTTTCGACTTTCTCCTTCGATTAAAGACCTTGAAATCGTATGCTTGAAAAGGATAAAACACTTTAGATAATTGATAGCAGGCGAATAACCAAAGACCATAAAAAAATGCCAGTCCAAATGCAGCAAATTTTCCTTTTCTGATGAGGGCGCGTCTATACTCAGTATGTGCATTTTTGTAAGCCCTTCTCAAAATCCACTTTTCGTTAGCACGGGACTCCGGCACCTCCTCAACTGTAATTGCTTCGCGGCAAGAGATGATGCTTCCTCCAGCATCTCTCATCTGCCTGAACAGAAAGGAGTCTGAGCCTCCTGTGTCATTAAATCGACTATCGAAATAGATATTATGCTTTTTCAGGAATATCAAATCTATCAACACATTATTAGTACTGGCACTTCTCTTTTTCGTACCTGTCACCGGCTGATCTCCTCCATAAAAATTTCTCCTCCTCAGCCATTTTGGTGAGTTCTCAGGCAGTGTATAAATTGTTTTGCCCCATACGGCTTTTACTTTAAATCTTTTGGAAGCATCCAGTAACTCAATTAGCCATCTGGTATCTACAGTCTCATCATCATCAAAAAAAGCTAAGTAAGAAGCTTTTTCTTTTTGCGCTTCTTTGACCAGACAGTTTCTTGCAGGCACAATACCTCTATTTTTCTCATGAAAGTACTTAACAGGAAAGGATAGTTTATTTGTGAAGTTTTGAAAAATTGACTCCGCACTTCTGTTGGGATCATTGTCACATAGAAAGCAAGCAACTGAATATTCTTTCGGCAGCTCAAGTTTCTCCAACGATTTAAGTGCTTTGGAAAGCATGTTGGGCCGCTTAAAAGTGGCTATTGCTATTACTACCAGCTTAGGCAAGCTTATGATAAGTTTAAACTTCTCTGAGAGACGGTAACCCGTCTATCAGCAACGTGATAATACCGGTCATCATGCGAAATTACTATTACAGTCTTACCACTCCTTTTTAGTTGTGGTAAGATCTCGTTGTAAAACTTCGCTTTAAAATAAGGGTCTTGATTGGCTGCCCATTCATCAAAAACATAGATACTTTTGTCTTCAAGAAGTGTTCTAAAAAGATTTAATCGACTCATTTGCCCCATAGACAAACTGGTAGTTGAAAGTTTTATCCCATCATCTAAACTGACTTTATCTCTAATTTCCAGCATGTCCAGGTATTTCTCTATCAACTCATTGACCCTATCGTGCTTTATATATCGTAAATCTTGAAACACAAAAGAATCAGCGAACACTGCAGAAAAAGTGTTTCTATATGCCTCTAAATTTTTATCATCTATCTTATTCCCCCGATAAAATATCTCCCCTTTGGAGGGCTGATACAATCCTGTCAACATCTTAATCAGTGTAGTTTTACCCGCCCCGTTTCCACCGTTCACTATGAGTATTTCATTTTTATGAATATCAAGATTAAAAGGCCCTACTGTAAAAATTGTCTCACCATCGGCTATATATTCATAATACAATCCTCTTAATGAGATTACAATATCTATATTATGCTCTTCAGAGGGAATTATTTCAGCATCTACCTGATCATTGACTACCTCAATAGAATTTAACATTACATCAAGCGATTTGATTTGCTGAAGTGCTACCTCCGTTTTTTTGAGTGAGCTAAAAAAGGTCCCTATCCTTATTAGAGGAGACAGAGCAAACGTCACCATTGCAAAAAATTCTATGAAAAAATCACGATCCAGTCCAAAATAAAAAATAGAAATTAAGACAATACCTCCCAGAGAGATAAGGATAAAGGATTCCGATATTTTACCGACAGCTATAATAACCCGATTTTTATTAACATTATGCTTTGCGTGTCTGTTACTTGCGGGTCCGATTAACTCCTGTGAATAAACCCTTTTATGTTTTGTATTTAATGTAAGTTCTTTCAGCCCGTCGACAAGACCATGTAGCCTACGATGAAGAATGTTTCGCTGACTAATTGCTTTCTTTTCCTCCTTGAAGAGATACGGCTGAGAAGCTAAAAATATTCCAATGGCCACACCCACGACCGCTATGAATATAAGTGTAAACTTCCATGAAATAACCAGCATGTATGCCCAAATAGCAAGTATCGTAAAAAAGGAAACAATAAAATCAGGAAGACTTTTTGCGAAATTTCCTATCGCGATAATGTCGTTAAACAAGATTGGAATAATAACTTCACGATTCTTTTCTATCTCAAAATAGTTAGACTTTAAAACCAATTCAGAAAGGCTTATTCGATGTCCGGATATTTTAAATTCAAAATGATTGTTTGCGTAATGACTGGCTATAACCGCAAGTACAGAAGAGCATAATACAGCTATGACCATCAGTACAAAATCATTAATCACGCCCTCTTTTGAGAATTGCAAAATATCATTAAATGACCTGATTGCTAAAATGTACATCAATGCGGATGTGATACTTATGATTGCAGCAATTGTAATTTGCTTGTAAGATCCCTTGAGCAGAAAGTAAATGACCTTCATAAAGATTGAAAGAAAGTAAAGTTAATAAAATCAGATAGCTAAATGCTAAGCAATTAACAATCTGATTTTACCCAACGCTTAACCTGTTAATTCGTTCTGCCAATTTTTCAATTTGAATTTCTAAATTGAATCTTTCTTCTATTGTTTTCCTTCCCTCAACTCCTAAATTCTCCTTCATAGTTATTAACAAAATCATTTTATTGTAGTAAGCTTCCACATCTCTTTCATTTACCAGAAACCCATTAATCCCGTCTGATATTAATTCCGGAATCCCGGAGTGGTAGGTAGAGATCACCGGAAGACCCATAGACATAGCCTCCATAATCACATTTGGTAATCCCTCCGCATCACCCGATCTTGAAGTTATGCTGTGCTGTAGCAGAACATCAGCATTTCGGAGTAATTCAACTATTTGTTTATGGTCCTTTGTACCCATAAAATCTACATTCTCTTCCATAGAAGAAGACTTCACATAATGTTTCATTTCTTTTTCCAAAGGGCCGCTTCCAATCAGTTGAAGTTTAAATAAGTGTGGTTTGTCCACACTACTAAGTAACTTCTTAAATGCATCCAACGTATATCTATGTCCTTTTTTTTCAACAAATCTTGAAATCTGAATAAACCTTATTTTCTTATTCAGTTCCAATTTGGTTTTAATAGCCTCTCTACGTACAAAGGGGAACTTCTCTACATCCACACCATTATATAAGACATGATCTTCCTTGAGTTCTATTCCAATCTCTTCAAGATTCTTCACTAATGCTTTTGAAACGCATACAAAATCAAAATGACCTAATTCCCTTTTTAACAAAGACCTATATCTTGCATTTCTCAGCCTTTTACTTGTATCAGAGCCACGGAATGTAATAAGCATAGGGATGCCTAATTTTCTGACAATAGGTGCTATCCTTACTGCATTAGTACCAAAATGAACATGAATAACCTCCGGATTAATTTTTCTGAACACCTGTTCTATCTTTACTGCATAAGAGCTATGAAGTTTAAAAGGATGAAGTTTAAAAGGATTTTGTCTAAAAATGGGTTTTATTTCTACTGTTTTCTTAAATGGAAATTTTCCAGGGTTTATATATTTTTGAGCAATGAAGGTAATATCAAATAAAGGTTCAAGAGCCTTTATTTGAGTGTAAATAAACGTTTGTGAACTTTTCAGATAACTATCGCTAAATACGACAAGCTTTTTTTTCAAGGGTGTCTGCTTCATTTTTTTCAATTACTTTTGAATGTAATTTAACAAAATAAGAACCTTTTCCAAATGCCTTATTGGTTATCAAAGCTTATTAAGAGCATCGTTAAGCCTGCGCTTAATAGTTGGCAAAAACACATTGATGCAAATATATCTCATCATAAGTTAGAGGAGATACATGTTCAACATGCCAAAGTATTAGCAAATAGACAAAAACTACTGGAACTATTACCAAAAAATGGAGTTGTAGCTGAGCTAGGTGTTGATAAGGGTTATTTCTCACAATTGATATTTGAGAAGTGTAATCCTAGGAAACTACACCTTGTGGACTCTTGGGATTCCAAGAGATATAACGATCAGAAAAAAATTGATGTGATAACCCATTTTAAAAAGTACAATGATATCGTAAATATACATGTGGGATTATCTACTGAAGTAGTACGTGAGTTTCAAGATGAATACTTTGATTGGATATACATCGATACTGACCATTCATTTAAGACAACTAAACAAGAGTTAGAACTGTATAAGGATAAAATTAAAGCAGGTGGAATCATTGCAGGGCACGATTTTTCCACTGGAAACTGGCTTAAACTCAATAGATATGGAGTAATAGAAGCTGTCTATGAATTTTGCACTAAATACAAGTGGGAGATTATCTACTTAACAGCTGAATTGAGTAATGACGGGGAGATGCCTTCATTTGCCATAAAAAGAATCTAAAACCCTTAACCTTCTTTTTATAAATGAGCCAGATGTCAAATCATAACCATATCTTGGACTCATAAACCACAATCTATCCCATAAGGTGATTTTCTTACCCAACACGTTTCTTTTGTAATTTACAAGCTTCTTGACTCGTTCTTTCTTATTCAAGAGAGAAAATTGAGGAATGCTTTGAACATCGTGATTTGAGATCATTGTATGGAAATAGTCCCTCTCTCTAAAAACATTTTTGATTTCAAAGTAATCAAGTCTTGCATTTAATGATTTGGCAAGATACTGTATATCACTCTTGTGTTATATCTTCATCTACGGGCTGCAAGCTCTCCGGATTATTTTGCCTAAGATAATTCTGATGATCTACGGTAGGACAGATAATAAAAATTTGAAATTTTTTATCTACAAAGTTTTTGAGGGATTTTGTAAATGCCTCTCTATTTTCTTTTTCAATGTGTTCAAAAACATCAATCATTACGATAGCTGAGAATTTTTGTGTTTTATTAAATCCATCATTTACATTTTTTACGGAATAGCTTACATGATTTTCCCCAAAAATTCTTTTTGCAAGCGCAATCAAGTTTGGAGAAAGGTCTACGGCTTCGATCTTGGCATTGGTATTTCTGGAGAATTCAAATGACGACCAGCACAATCCACATCCAATATCCAAAATGTTTTTACATTAGCATCTAACTGAATCAATACAAATGTGATAGCTTGGACTATGCGTTTATTAGGTCTTAGAAAGTCGTAAATGCGTTTCGGGAAAGAATTATCGTAGAATGTTAGTGCATCTGACATATACCAATTAATTTGATGCAAAATAAATTAGATTTTCGAATAAGAAGCGGAACGAAAGGAATTATAAAAAATCTCTCGTATATCTTCATTCCGCTTACTAGAAAAAGTTAGCGTAGTAAATTTACCAAATTTTTCTAAGTTATCAAATGCATATACTTTTAGCTGGTAAAGATGATTTCTCTTACGACTGTACGGTAATTTTAAAGGCTGTTATTAGAAAGCTTTCTAATGTTACTTTGAAGAAATTCCCTATTGTCTCTCATCATTTCCTCTGCCGAAAATTCTTTGTTCTTGTCTGAATTTCTACAAACTATACATTACATACTCGTTTCTTTAATTGTTTACTTAATGTGATTAAAAAAAAACAAATCTAAAATCTTAATATCTCTCGGTTCTATGTGTCTATTTTTGTGATCTCATTTTTTGTTACATGATGTTAAAGATTTTTAGTTCCTGCGCAATATTCGTTGTATACCAGTTACACTCACAAATGCTCTCCACCGGATTGCAATTCCATAATAAATTGAATGACACAACAACCGTTGCATTCCATGAAACAGTTGAAATCTCAAACCAAGTTTTCGAATGGACTGATTTGAACACCGCTGTTTCATTTAACTCTGCGTACCCCAGGGGATACAATGATGGCCCCGTTTGGAAAGGGAAAGGAATTACATGGGAGATTAATGGTGGAATGAAAGGTTCAAAAGGAAAATTTAGCTATCAACTACAGCCGGTCGTCTTTTACTCGCAAAATGCTGACTTTGAATTAGCTCCAAGAAACTCTGATATTAATGATGAATACGCCTATCAGTTTACTGATCACATTGATTGGGTTCAGAGATACGGGGATGACTCCAGATTTTTTTTTCATCCCGGCCAATCGGAAGTAAAATTTCAAACAGGAAAGTTTACCGTCAGTCTATCTACCCAAAACTATTCTTTTGGCCCGTCTACATTTAACCCCATTCTCCTTAGCCAACAAGGTCCCGGATTCCCTCATTTAAGGATTGGAGGAGAGCCTTTTTCGATAGGTAAGAAAATTGGAACGTTGGAAATTAACTTCTTAGCCGGTCTTTTGCGTGAATCGGATTATTTCGATAACACGACCGCCAATGACGACAGGTATCTTAATGCACTTTTTATAGGTTATTCTCCGGCCTTTCTTAAAAACCTGAAGGTTGGCTTCGGGAGAGTGCTCTACAAGCAAACAAGATATTTTGAGCCTGAAGACTTACTCTCAACGGTTACTATTTTAGAAAGTGAGAAAAGAGAGGGGTTAGCTACCGGCAATGATACGTTTGATCAGTTGGCATCCGTATTCATTAATTGGTCTTTTCCTGAAGTAGG
>JACONI010000085.1:22026-27765 GCA_014323825.1 Ekhidna sp.
AGAAGAAGTACTTTCGTTGAACCGGAACACTCCAGAGGATATACCTTCGGATTTCAAAAAGAGTTGAAAACTCAACAAAATAAGAGCATTAATATTATTTATGAGCATACAAATCTTTCCAGAAATCAGGCCTGGTTATGGAGACCAACTCCCCCGTTTTATGCACATGGTGTAAATAAACAAGGTTATACTCACGAAGGTCAGCTAATAGGGGCCGGAATTGGTCCGGGCGGGAACAGTGATCAACTAATGGTCACATCAGAGAATGAAAGAGAGCAATCCATCGGCTTTCTTTTTCAAAGAATTGAGAATAATCGGGACCACTTTGTCACCTCAATACAGGATGAGAGAAAACATGATATTGAGTATTCACTTGGCTTTAATTTAATTAAAAAACTTCAACCTTTCACTCTTTTCTCGGAAATAACCCTGAGCCATAATTTCAACCGTTATTATTTGAAAGATAAAACTAATTTAGCACTCCTCCTCGGCACTTCTATTGATCTATAACCATGCTGGGAATTGATATTGTAAACCTGAATGACCCTCTATGAGGGTGCTGTTTATTCGTCACCAACTGCTTTCACAGAGATATATTCACACATACATCCCCTAAGCATATTTACTGAAAAAGTAGTAAAACAAGAATCATTAAGAAGTCATCACTTTTTTCTAAATACAACTTTTATCGGGACTCCCCTGAAATCAAAATGCTTGCGGAGTTTACCGGTTAAATAACGCTGATAGGGTGCTTTAATGTACTGTGGAAAATTACAGAAGAAAGCAAAAGTTGGTGTTTGTGTCGGTAACTGGGTGATGTACTTGATCTTTATGTAATGACCTCTCACAGCCGGAGGCGGATAACTTTCTATTTCTTTACCGATGATTTCATTGAGTTTGGACGTTGAGACTTTTCGTGACCTGTTTTCATAAGCATTTAGTGCCAATTCAAGTGTTTGCATGATCCGTTGCTTGTTTAGGACAGATGTAAAAATGATGGGAATGTAAGTCAAAGGGCCTAATTTTTCTTCAAAAGCCTTCCTGAATTCATTCGCAGTCCGGGTTCCTTTTTCAATTAAGTCCCACTTATTTACCATTAAGACAACCCCTTTTTTATACCTATCAGCAAGACCTATGATATTCATGTCTTGAGATGCTATTCCGGTTTGGGCATCAATCATCACAATACAAACATCCGAATCCTGGATAGCTTGCACAGCCCTCAGCACCGAGTAGAACTCAATATCTTCATGCACCTTTGATTTCTTCCTGATCCCAGCAGTATCCGTCAATAAAAAGTCTTTACCAAAAAGATTATATCTCGTGTTGATCGCATCTCTTGTGGTTCCCGCAACGTTGGTCACAATGCTGCGATCTTTGCCGATGAGTGCATTCACAAAAGAAGATTTTCCAACATTAGGCCTGCCCGCTATTGAGATTTTAGGAAGATCACTTCGCTCGGGTTCCCTGTCCTCGAAATGGTCGGATACCTTATCCAATAAATCACCGGTTCCTGACCCACTTGCAGAAGCAATAGGAAATATAGGCGCATTCAGCCCTAGTGAATAAAACTCATTAGCTGCCAGCATTCGTTCCTGATTGTCAGCTTTATTGGCTGCTAAATAAACCGGCTTGTCTATTTCCCGAATAACGTTAGCAAAGTCCTGATCCAACCCGTGAAGCCCCGTATCACAATCAACCATAAAAAGTATGACTGAAGCTTCTGCAAGTGCTTCTTTCACCTGCTCTCGGATGGCCTTTTCAAAAATATCATCAGAACCCTCCACATATCCACCGGTATCAATAACAGTGAATTGTTTCCCGTTCCATTCTCCGTAGCCATAATGACGATCCCTTGTCACTCCGGCTTCATTGTCCATGATCGCCTGTTTCTTCTCAATGAGTCTGTTGAAAAGCGTGGACTTGCCTACGTTTGGTCTACCTACAATTGCCAGAATATTGGCCATGAATCATATTTAAAGAACGAAAATAGCTACTGCAATATCACCTGCCCGTCAGATTTTTCACTCCGAATCTATAAAAAACAAAGCTACCATGCTTTATGCGGGTAAACCTCATATAAACGGTATCATTTTAAGGGTGTTTATACCATCTTCAATACACTAATTGAATTTAATTTAGCTTTTTTTAAACATTCTATTTGTTTATTAGTCTACTTTATTAATATTGCAACAAAATTCATAAGAACGACGAATAATCGTCAGGAAAATGAATGAATTAAATTATATCTTTAAACAAAATAAAAATTAAGACTAATGGGAAAAATACAAATTGAAGAAGCTTTTAAAGAAGCAAGAGAAGGTATCGCAGGTTTGAAGGCAATTTCTGTGGTAGAAGTAGAAACAGGTTTGGCCATTGATTCAATGAATTTAGACAAAGCTTTTGATATTGATGCAGCCAGTGCGTATAACTCCGAAGTGCTCAAAGCAAAAATCAAGGCGAAAAATGCGATGGGTATGGAAAAAGAGGAAATTGATTTAATTCTTATTGAACTCACTACTCAAAACCATTTAATCCAGCCATCGCCTAATGGTAAATACCTGGTGTACATTGCAACTGATAAAAGTTCATCCAACATCGGGATTACTCGAAGAATAGCACTCTCTGTGGGTAAAAAAGTTCAGGAACAACTAAAATAAAGTTGTGAATTATGAATGTAAAGAACCATAATACAGGGTCTCTTGGAGAGAGCAGTGGACTTCAACATGCGCTGCTCCCTTCAATTGAAATGTTCAAACGTGGTTTTGTTGAGGCAGAAATCTTCTTCCAGCCTTATAGGGCACCCGGAGGAGATTTTTACTGGTGTAAAAATTTTCATTATCAGTCAGTCTATGTAGTAGGCGATTGTACCGGGCATGGGATCGGTGGGGCAATGACTTCTATGGCTGTCATTGCCCTTTTAATTCAATATTTCAAGTCTCTTCCACCTAAATCTGTAAATATCTCGTTAAAGGAGATTTACGACTCCCTTACTGAGGTTCAGAAAGAAAATGACTTTTTGGATGCGGAGTTAGGTATGATTTTGCTGGATAGGAGAACAAGGTCAATCTGCTATTCCGGGACAGGTATTAATTTGATTCACAAATCGGAAGAGGACTGCAAATTGTATCAAACGAGGAAGGCTAAATTCTTGTTAGATGAACAATGTGAGTATGAAATCCGGTTAGAAAAAGGTGATCAACTCTATTTATATACCGATGGTATTACTGACCAATTTGATTTTGCTGACCTTAAAAGGTTAGGCAATATCGCGCTATTAAAAATGATAAAAGCCTGCCCGAACAAGCATTGCTAAAAGACTTTGAGTGTCTTTTTCAAGATTACAAGGGTGAAACACCTGCGGATGATGACCAGACAATGGTCTTACTAACGTATTAAGTTTGCACTATTGAGCCACTATTTCTATAAGATTAAAGGAGAAAAGCAGGGTAATCAATACTTTGAGTAATATTTAAAATATTTGATCCGGTGAAAGTCCCGATGTATAGTTTGTTTATGTTTAATATCCGAATCGTTTTAGCTTGCGATCGTCCTTCCGCCAGTCTTTTTCTACTTTCACAAAGGTTTTAAGGTTGATTTTTTTGCCAAAGAATTCTTCCATATCCGTTCGTGCTTCAATTCCTACCTTCTTTAAAGAACTCCCTTTTTTGCCTATGAGTATACCTCTTTGACTTTCACGTTCCACATAAATCTCAGCTTCAATCCGGATGATATGCGCTGATGCTTTAAAGTCAGTGACAACTACCTCTGAACTGTAAGGAATTTCTTGCCGGTAGTTGAGGAAAATTTTCTCACGTATGATTTCAGAAGCAAAGAATCGTTCGCTTTTGTCAGTAAACTCATCCTCAGGAAAGTAGGGCGGATGATCCGGCAGCAATTCAATGATCCGTTGTTTTAAAATATCCACTCCCTTATTCTCCAGAGCTGAAACGGTCATAAACTCCAAATCAGGATAAAGGGACCCCCAATAGGAACATTTATCGTGTGTTTGAGAGCCTTTGTTTTGATCCACTTTGTTGATAAGAAAGAAGACCGGAGCCTTTGCTGCAATGGCCATTTCTACCAATTCGGGATAATCATTTTTGTCTTCAAGTGCCACCATGAATAAGATGACATCTGCATCTTCCAGTGCCGTTTTCACATACCCCATCATCCTTTCCTGCAGCTTGTATGCGGGATTGATAACACCGGGGGTATCTGAGAAAATAATTTGATAATGCTTGTCTGTGAGTATGCCAAACATCCGTTGACGGGTCGTTTGAGCTTTACTGCCTGTGATGGCAATTTTCTCACCCATGAGGGCATTAAGAAGGGTGGACTTGCCGACATTCGGACGGCCTATGATGCTGACAAAACCGGATTTAAAATCCGGAGGGATATTTTTCAATATTATCTAAATGTTATGCTTGGAAAGAATACAAATTTATTTAATTTTACCGTTCATATCGCGGGATGGAGCAGTTGGTAGCTCGTCGGGCTCATAACCCGAAGGTCGGAGGTTCGAGTCCTCCTCCCGCTACTTGAGAAGACGGATTACCGATTTCGGTAGTCCGTTTTTGTTTAAAGTCGTTGAAGTATTCAAATAATTGCCCCTCGTAAGCCTTCAATTATTTTTGAACATATCATTCTAACAAATTTTCTACCAGTATGTCTTCATCCAATTCCTCCCAATGTATGCCTTCACCATCCCCAATAAAACGCCAATTTTTTAGTTGTTCTTTCGTTGCATTTCGCAATTTTGGGTACTGTTCCAAAAAGTATGATTTATAACTTGTTCAAAAAGAACAAGTTAGTGTAAATTTGCGTAAAAATTAATTTCTAAAGCTAATGAAAATACAAATCACACTAACCTGCCCTCAGTGTAAGAGTATAAATGTAGTTAAAAACGGGAAGAAAAAAGCTAAAAAGCAAAATTATTTATGTAATGCCTGCTCTCGCCAGTTTATCGGCGACCATGCTTTGAACTACAAAGTGGCTCATTCTAACACGATTACCCTGATTATAAGGATGTTTGGTGAGAGGTTGTGGCCTCAGAGTTATAAGCGTTATTTTGGGTATGTCGCTTGGAAAAGTATTGAAACCCTTAGAAAGACAGCAGGTAGCCCTTACAGCCCGAGCGTAGCTTTTACGATAAATTGGAAGTAGATGAATTTTGGACTTATGTAGGGAAGAAAAGCCATAAACAATGGTTGATTTATGCCTATCATCGAGAAAGTGGAGAGATCGTCGCATGGGTCTTTGGTAAACGCAATGAAAAGACGGTCAGGGCGTTATGATGTAAAATAGAGGCACTAGGCATAAAATGGGGCGGGCTATTGACCGATAATTGGAAGCGTTTTAAGCGGGCATTTAGGGACACCCATCACGTGATAGGAAAAGAGGGCACTAAGGGCATTGAAGGGAACAACTGTCGGTTAAGGCACCGGATCAGGCGAGCCTTTAGGCAAACGTATTGTTTCTCAAAAAAGATGGAAAATCATATCAAAGCCTTTGAATTAGCTTTTTATTACATCAATTACGGGCATATTTAAGCTATCATACTTTGTCATACACCTCCAAAAATTTTACTATTTGTTAATTAATCTTAAAACATCATTACATTTGAAATATGATTTTAATTATTTAACAACAATTAACAAGTTAGTATGAAGAGAATTTTACTACTAAGTTTTGTGTTTATTACTACCCTTCTTTTTGGAGTGATGGCACAAAGAACCG
>JACONI010000086.1 GCA_014323825.1 Ekhidna sp.
TGCGACGGGGAGATCATGGGCGCACACAATGTCACCAACTTCCCCATTACCTCCAACACCACCATCACGTGGACCTACACCGATAAGGCAGATAACACCGCTATGCAAACACAGCAGGTGATAGTAGACAACACACCCCCGAAAGTTACAGGGAGTTTAGCTCCGGTTACCTCACAATGCCCGATCAATGCTGCAAATGAACTGACCGAACCTGCTGCCCCCTCGGACAACTGTAATGGGACGGTCACCGTAGCCATCAAATCCGGCACCAACTTCCCCATTCAGGCCGGCACCACTACCCTCACGTGGGTATACACGGACGAGTCCGGCAATACGTCCGAGCAAACGCAGGACGTGACCATAAGGGACACCGAGGCTCCGAGAGTTTCAGGCACCCTGAACACAATCACCTTCGCATGTTCCCTTGCGGAAGCGGACGTGAACGTGCCCAAAGCCAATGATGCTTGCGACGGGGAGATCACCGCCACCCATGATGTGGCCTCCTTCCCCGTCACGTCCGATGCCACCATCACATGGACCTATACCGATGCCGCAAACAACACGGCCACACAAACACAGGCAGTGACGATTACCGCATGTGTGCTAAGTGCAGCGGATGATGTGACAGAAGCAGTGGTCTTCCCCAATCCTTCGGGGCGTTACGTGGAGGTGCGGTCTCCCGTGAAAAGTCCGATACGCATCCTGAGCGTGGGCGGGAAGCTCATGCTGGAAAGCACCACAAACACAAGGATAGATGCAGCCTCCCTGCACAGCGGCCTGTACCTGATCCAACTGCCGGACGGGCATTTGTTGAAGTTTGTGAAGCAATAAAAAGTCAGTACTAGGATTAAAGGATGGATAAGATGATAGCATCTTCCCAACGAGGTGTAGTTTGTAGCTACTCCTTTGTATTCTTCTCCCGCTGATTGCGCGGATGAGCGCAGAGTCTTTAGGTGTAGTTTGTAACTATACCCGACTGTCCTTTTTTTGCCATCCTACTCCTAGTCGGGTAGAATGAACCAAAAATCGATAAGCAGAAACAAATCGGGATGAGAAGCTAACTAAAGAAAAAACCTCCTCCCGGGCAAGCATATAAAAAGTTCTTTTTTCACATCAAATTTTATATTATGTAAGTTTCGGGAGAGATATTGCACAAAAAAGGTCACATTTTTTTACTTTTCCTTTTCAATCCTAAGTGCACAGTTATGACTGCCCTTTTAACAGCTATAGTTATATGAGGAACGAGCGGAGTTTTTACCTGTTTTTTGTAATTACCGCCTGCATTTCTACTTTATTTTTTGGCGGATATTATCTCAACGCCGGAATACCGGAATTGTATATCCCTATATTCTCGGCATTTGCTTTATTTGCCATTTATGGTGTACTGTGTTTTTTAAGATTTGTCAGTCTTCTATGGCTTTTTAGAATATCCATAACTACCACTCTGGCTGCCATTTTCCACCAGATTTATTTTACGGGAGGCATACAATCTCATGCATTGGTCGGACTTGTAACCCCTACGCTGCTCGCATTTTTCTATAAACCGGTATCTGACAGACACATTTTTATGGTCGTCTCAGTGGCCTGTCTCATCAGCATGTTCCCTTTATCCAATACCGGCTATGCAAGGAATTTGCTTCCTTCGGATAGCATGAGTGTCCATGCACTGATGTGTGCAATATTCATTTTTGCAATGATTTCCATCTATACGCTTTTGTTCAGACGTGCTTTAATTGTAAAAAATAAGGAGCTGGGAAAGTCTATGAATGAGCTAAAAAAAACAACACAAAAACTGGTGCAATCAGAAAAGATGGCCTCTCTTGGTGTGCTTTCCGCAGGAGTGGCTCATGAAATCAACAATCCGCTTAATTTCATTCAAAATGGTGTTGAGGCCTTGTCTAAAAAAATCAGAGAGGACCATAAGGATAAAGAAAAAGAACTTGAACCACTCTTTAAAATTGTTAAGGAGGGCATCAACAGAGCGACTAAAATAGTAAAGAGCCTAAGTCATTTCAGCAGGAAAGTGCCTGGGATGAACGAACAATGCAATATCAAAGACATTATAGAAAATTGCCTTCTTATTCTACGTAACAAAATCAAGCATAAAGTAAAGGTCATTACAGATTTTTCATCTCCGGACCAGAAGGTAAAAGGAAATGAGGGCCGTCTGCATCAAGCGGTGATGAACATTATTGTTAATGCCGAGCAAGCGATAAAAAGCAGGGGTACCATTAAAATTTCCACGATAAGAAAAGGAGACTTTTTAGATATTATTATTGAAGATGACGGAGAGGGAATTCCCAAAGAAAATATATCAAAGATTAACGACCCGTTTTTTACAACGAAAGCTCCGGGGGAAGGAACGGGGTTAGGCCTTTTTATTACCTATTCGATCATTCATGAACATAATGGGCGCATAGATGTTATTTCTAGTGTGGGTTTAGGTACGACTTTCACAATCTCTCTTCCAATCTAGTTAGAATAATGAAAGACAGACCGGTTATTCTGTACGTTGACGATGAAGAAACTAATCTTCTACTGTTCCGAATGGCATTCGAAAACGGAAGAGAAGTGTTGCTCGCTAATTCCCCCAATGAAGGTTTAATTAAGCTGACCGAGAACAGGGAAAGAATTACCGCTGTGATCAGTGATATGCACATGCCAAAAATGAACGGGGTACAGTTTGTAAATGAGGCCAGGAAAGAACTAAATACAATCCCTTATTTTATTTTGAGTGGCTACTTTTATGATGATGAAATTGATTTAGCACTTAAGGAAAAGAAAATCTTAAAGTTTTTTACCAAGCCATTTGACAAAGCGGAGATTGAAGGATATCTAAACGAAACCAACAGCTAAGTTTCTTTTTCTTCCTATTTGGCTCCTTAAATTTTATTTTGGCACTTCTTCTTGCGGAAGAGAAGGCCTGAAGCAAACTGTAAGACAGGATTTTAAAGGAAAGGATAATCTCTTTCTATTTAGATTCGTTAGAAAGGTAGTTTTGTAATCATGCAAAATACCTTCTTTCTTTTTTCAATAACTGTTTTATTGACCATATTTCAGTGCTGTGGAACAGATGACATCCAACTGCCTGATAATGATCTTCAGGGTAAAATTGAAGGAGTTGATTGGATGTACTCATCCGCTAATGCTTTTAGACTTTCAACGGATGGACAATATCAAATCCGATTTTTATCTACCGAAGAACCGGTGTCTAACCCATGTTCTTTACCAAGGCCCGGAAGGATGCACGTAAAAGCGATTTTTACACCCGGCCCTGGAAATTTTGCTGTATCTCCTCGGGCATTAGGAAACAATCAGGTTCAGGTTACTTTTGAGGGTACTAACTCAAGAAGCCTTATTGCCAACTCGGGGTTTATGGAAATTTTTGATTTCAATGGAACCACAATGTATGGATACCTTCATGCCACAGAAGATGCAGCAAACACTTTTGTTAAGGGCCGATTTATCATTGAGTTCTGCGACTAAACCTCTGATTCCAAAGCCTCCATTTCATAAACGTCCACGGGCAAGCAGCTACAAACAAGGTTTCGGTCACCGTAGGCATTATCTACCCTGCTTACTGCCGGCCAAAACTTATTTTCTTTTACATAAGGAGTAGGAAAAGCTGCTTTTTCTCTGGAATAAGGGTAGCTCCACTCATCAGAAACAAGTGTTTTATAAGAATGTGGTGCATTCTTTAGCGGGTTATTTTGTTTGTCTGCTATTCCGTCAGTTACTTCCAGAATCTCCTGTCGAATTGAGATCATGGCTTCACAGAATCGGTCAAGTTCCCCTCTCATTTCGCTTTCCGTAGGCTCAATCATCATTGTGCCGGGAACAGGGAAAGAGACTGTGGGTGCATGAAATCCATAATCAATCAATCGTTTCGCAATGTCTTCCACTTCAATACCGGATTTCCTGAACGCCCTACAATCAATGATCAGCTCGTGTGCATTTCTTCCTTTTTCATTGGTATAAAGCACCGAATAGTGATGCTTAAGTCTTGAAGCGATATAGTTGGCGTTTAATATTGCGAGAATAGTAGCCTTTTTTAACCCTTCTGCCCCCATCATAGCGATGTAGGCATGAGAAATTGGAAGAATGCCTGCACTTCCGTATGGTGCAGCTGAAATAGAATGGTTGCTCCCATTTTCAGTATAGTGCGTTGGAAGATATGGCGTAAGATGCTCGGCCACACCAATAGGTCCCATTCCCGGACCTCCGCCTCCGTGAGGGATACAAAACGTTTTGTGCAGATTGAGATGACAAACATCGGCACCAATAATTCCCGGAGAAGTCAAACCAACCTGTGCGTTCATGTTAGCACCATCCATATAAACCTGACCGCCATTATTATGAATAAGATCACAAATTTCCATGATTGATTTTTCAAAAACGCCGTGTGTCGATGGATAGGTGATCATCAAGGCAGCGAGTTCTTCCGAGTGAGCCTCTGCCTTTTCTTTTAAATCTTCTAAATCAATGTTTCCATTGTCATCACAATTTACAATAACCACTCGCATTCCTGCCATTACAGCACTTGCCGGGTTAGTGCCATGTGCTGAAGAAGGTATTAAAGTGACATTTCTGGCAGGTTGGCCGTTATCCTCAAGGTATGATTTGATGACCATAAGACCTGCATATTCTCCCTGAGCTCCCGAATTTGGCTGAAATGAGACAGAATGGAAGCCGGTAATATCTACTAGCCATTCATGCAATTCGTTAATCAGGATACTGTAACCCTCCACCTGTTCCTTAGGAGCAAAAGGGTGAATGTCAGCGAACTCAAGCCAAGTTATCGGAATCATTTCAGTAGTAGCATTGAGCTTCATCGTACAAGATCCGAGAGAGATCATAGAGTGAACAAGCGAGAGATCTTTATTCTCCAGGCGTTTCATATACCTCAGAATTTCATGTTCTGAATGGTATTGATTGAAAACCGGGTGTGTCAGAAACTCCGAAGCTCTTTTTAAAGAAGAAGGGTATTCTATTTGAATGTTCTCGGCAATGCTTACTTCGGAGGATTTGCTTAATTGTGCAAAGATTTTCACAATCTCATTGGCATCTTCAACCATGTGTGACTCATCAAAAGAAAGGCTGACTCCATCTTTGAAATACCTGAAATTAATTTTCTGTTCCTTTGTAAGTATTTTTACTTGGTCCAGCTGCTCTTGATCAAGAACTACTTTAATGGTATCAAAGAAATGTGCATTTTGATTTTCAAAACCGTATTGGGCAATTGCCTTTGCTGTCTCTTTGGCCAGTCCATGGGTTCTTGCTGCAATTTTTTTCAAACCGGCTGCTCCGTGATAAACCGCATACATCCCTGACATTACGGCCAATAAAACCTGAGCGGTACAGATATTCGATGTTGCTCTTTCTCGCTTGATGTGCTGTTCTCGCGTCTGAAGTGCCATTCTGTAGGCATTGTTTCCATGAACATCTTTAGAAGCTCCGATAATTCTTCCGGGGATGGCTCGTTTGTATGCCTCTTGTGTTGCATAAAAAGCGGCATGCGGACCACCATAACTCATGGGTACTCCAAAGCGCTGACTTGTTCCGACTACTACGTCGACCTCCCATACTCCAGGAGGAGTTAATAGTGTAAGGGCTAGTAAGTCTGAGGCGCAGACCGCAAAAACCTGGTTTTCTTTAGCAGCCGCTACGATTGCCGACCAATCCCTAACAGCACCTGAATTATTGGGGTACTGAAAAAAGATCCCAAAAACATCCGAGGAGGTGACATCCGTATTTGACAGGTCTGTTATCTCCAGTTCAATTCCAAATGGTAATGCCCTCGTCTTTAATACCTCCAGTGTTTGAGGAAATACCTCATGGTCTACTAAAAATTTATTGGAAGATTTCTTTTCCCCTTTTCTGAGCCCAAAAAGCATGGTCATTGCTTCCGCTGCCGCAGTTCCCTCATCCAGTAATGAAGCATTGGCGATCTCCATCCCCGTAAGATCGACAACCATGGTCTGAAAGTTGATGAGTGCCTCCAGTCTGCCCTGAGCTATTTCTGCTTGGTAGGGGGTATAAGCGGTATACCATCCGGGGTTTTCCAGTATATTTCGCTGTATTACCGTAGGGACTACGCAGTTGTAATACCCTTGTCCTATATAAGACTTGAAGACTGTGTTCTTCTTGGCGATGGCCTGCATTCGGTTAAGGTATTCAAACTCGTTAAGGGCAGGGGAAATATTCAAAGAAGCCTCTTTTCTAATTTTTTTCGGTATTGCCTCGTCAATCAGTTGTTCCACCGAGTGCACTCCTATCCGTTTCACCATTTGCTGCTCCTCCTGCTCCGAGGGACCATTGTGTCTTTCTTCAAAGGGAATCCGATAATTAAGGTTTATTTTCATAAATATGGGAATATTTTTAAAGTTGCAAATTTAATAGTCGTTTGATGTCAGAAAGTATTTGTGGCTAACCAATTGTGTAAATAGTTGGTTTGCCGTCCTCTTAATTTTTTTTTGCATTTGTCTCAATTCAAGGAAATTTAAGTATAAACTCAGCAAAATAGTTATAATTTAATTAGTTTCAATTGTATTTTTTATAAATATGAACCCATTATACTTTCGCACAAATTCAATTTGACCGTTCTTTCCGGACGGTCTGAAAATATAGTCTGCCATCCCCACTCCCGCCACGGGTCTTTTTGTTTGTACAAAAGCCTAAAACATATTCTACTGCCCAGTTTTGAAACCGGAACGGATCACGTTCCCACAAATCTTTTACCTGATCCACACTTACAGGAATACCCTCTATTTCAAAATCTATCCCCTCTTTTAAATCATGTTTATCTATTAATTGATCTCTAACTAAACGAGTGCTTAATATCACAATGTCCATCCCGATCCATTTGATGCTGCCCTTTTCGATTCTTTCTTTGCCTTTTTGTCATTTATGTTTAGATCATACACTGCATATATGGTAGTCCCGCACTCGCAAAACGGATCAAGCACCACACCTCCTTCCGGACACGATGCACGGATGATCCTTTTAAGCAACGCCGTTGGCTTTTGTGTCGGGTAGCCTAATCGGTCTTTAGACATGTTGATAAGTGGCTTAATGTCTTCCCAAACGCCCCTTACAAAGACATCTGCAAAATATTGACCTTTTTCATCTGTTTCGGTAGTAAAAAAGGCTTTTCGTGATACAACCGTTCTACTATTGCATTATGATATGTTTTTTTGCTTATTCCATAATTCATAATGACATCATATTTTCGGGGAAAATGTTTTTTACTTACCCCTCCCGTTCTGTAACCCCAAAAGATCTCATTTCTAAAGTTTTTATGCCCAAAAATACCATCCATCAGCACTTTAATAATGGCTGGCAGAAGATCACAATGCAGATAAATACTACCTGTATGCTTTAATAGCCGTCTCATTTCCAATAACCGCACGGTCATATACAGAAGGTAAGCGGTAAGGTCTCTACGGGTTTGCCTCAGTGCCTTTATACACATGTCCCATAACGCCATAAAATCAGCATCCATTTTGGAATGCTTCATGGTAACGACCATGTTATCCAGCAACTCCTGTTTTTCAGCGTCCATGTCCCACGTATCGCAAAACGCCTCTATTTGTTCCGGCACGTCGTTACCCGTCATGTTTTTATACATGATATTGTAAGTGCGCTTATTGTTAAAAGGAGGGGCCAGGTAAATAAGGTCAATAGAGCTATCCGAAAGACTTTTCATTAGCTCCAAATTATCTCCGTAGTATAATGTATTGTTTAATTTTACTATTCCCCTCCCCCCTTAATCAAAATTGACTTCAAAAGACAGTTCGGTTTTGGCTTTGATGATTTTATGCGGCTTCTTTTAATTTTATTAAGCAGGTTTACATTTCGGATTATTTATAAAAATATATAAAATTGTATTTTAAGGATAAAATTAAAAATATTTTTAAGTAAAAATGCCATATACAAATGTATGTTTAATCAATAACACTATATTTGTAACGTTACCGTAAAGACGATAACGCATATATGCCCGTAATTTTTATATTTGTTTTTTCTGATATTTTTCAGAGGGTTTTATGCAGGTATATCAAAGACCAGAATTTAATTATTGCGAAAAATTGCTGTAAACTTAAATTCAAACAAAAAGAAAATGTATAATTTTAACAAATTAAATTAATTCGTTATGAAAAATCTTATTTTTTATTTAATGTTAGGTGTGCTGTTCGCTTGCCCCGCACTCGGACAGATCAAGCTGGCAGGCATGGGAACCTGGAGAGGTGGTTCTGTATTTGCTATCAACTCGGACGGCAGTATGCCGGAACAGTGGAAGGAATTTGAAATTCCTCCGGGAAAACCAATAGAAAATCTTGTAGCGGTCAACGGAAAACTCTGGGGAATGACCAGCGTGGGAGGCGTTACAGGAGTCGGAACCATCTTTCGAATGGATAGCGATGGCGGTAATTTCTCAGTGGTTCACAATTTTGATGGTATCAACGGAACAAAACCAGTCGGCAGCCTGATACTGGTTGACAACAAGCTGTGGGGAATGACAGAGAGAGGCGGAGCAAATGATTATGGCATCATTTTCAGCATTGATCCTGCTAATAG
>JACONI010000087.1 GCA_014323825.1 Ekhidna sp.
TTGGAGGTTGCTGTGGTGCTGTCGTCTTGTTGGTTAAACCTTCAAGGTGTTGGGAAACCTTGAAGGTTGTTGCAGTGCTGTCGTCTCGTTAGTTAAGCCTTCAAGGTGTTGGGAAACCTTGGAGGTTGTTGCAGTGCTGTCGTCTCGTTGGTTAAACCTCCAAAGTTTTGGGAAACCTTGGAGGTTGCTGTGGTGCTGTCGTCTTGTTGGTTAAACCTTCAAGGTGTTGAAAAACCTTGGAGGTTGCTGTGGTGCTGTCGTCTTGTTGGTTAAACCTTCAAGGTGTTGGGAAACCTTGGAGGTTGTTGCAGTGCTGTCGTCTCGTTGGTTAAACCTCCAAGGTGTTGGGAAACCTTGGAGGTTGTTGCAGTGCTGTCGTCTCGTTGGTTAAACCTCCAAGGTGTTGGGAAACCTTGGAGGTTGCTGCGGTGCTGTCGTCTCGTTAGTTAAACCTCCAAGGTTTTTCAAAACCTTGGAGGTTTTTTTGTGGTGCTGTGGTGGTTGTCTTGAACAGGATTTACTTGATTTTAGGATGGACAGGACTTTTATGGTAAACTCCTCTTCGGGTGGGGTTTGTGGATTCATCTTTCTATTCTTCTCCCGCTGATGGGCGCAGAGGTTCTCGCAGCGCGTTCCGGGGTTATCGTTGACGGTCCCGTCCTGAAATAGGTTGACACCAAAAAGTGTCCAAATGAAAGAAGCGTTAAAATCAAAAGACTATGGAAAGTACAAGAATAAGAAGTACTATCATCAAGCCTTTCGGATAAAACTTATCGATGACTAATTTTGAAGAAGGGAGTGAAAGTCTAACATTCCGGTTCCCTGCACTCGTTTACACGCTTTGCCGGAGGATACTGTCTTGCTCATTTAAGGTGACGCTCCATCAACTTTGCCTCTACGTCTTCAAGTTTCAACCCCTGATCGGCAAGGAGTACCAAAAAGTGATAAAGCAGGTCTGATGACTCTTCAACAAGTAGGTCTTTCCTGTTATCCATCGCCTCAAGGATCACCTCTGTGGCTTCTTCCCCTAATTTCTGAGCAATTTTCTTTGTCCCTTTTGTAAACAGGGAGGTCGTATATGAATCTTTATCGGGATGCTTTTTTCTATCTCGGATCACAGCTTGCAGTTCATGAAGAAAACCGGCCGGTTCTTTTTCGCCAAAGCAGGTGTAAGTCCCTGTATGGCAGGTTTTCCCTTCAGGGAGCACTCTGACGAGATACGTGTCATTATCACAGTCTTCCTGTAGGCTGACTAATTGCAGAAAGTTTCCGGAGGTCTCTCCTTTAGTCCATAATCGCTGCCTGGAGCGACTAAAGAAAGTTACCTTGCCTTCCGCTTTGGTTTTATTCAGTGCTTCCTCATTCATGTAGCCCAACATCAACACTTGGTTGGTATGAGCGTGTTGGATAATAGCAGGGATTAACTGTTCACTCATATTCTTACTTCAATATTATGATCTTTCAGTGTTTTCTTCAATGTAGGAATGGAAAGCGCTCCAAAATGAAATACACTTGCTGCCAAAGCACCGGTAGCTTTTGTTTTCTCGAAGACCTCTTTAAAATGTTCGCCGGTGCCCGCACCCCCCGAAGCGATCACAGGTATATTTAAGCTCTCAGCCAACTTACCGGTCAGCCCGATAGCAAAACCGGCCTTTGTGCCGTCATGAGGCATGGAGGTGAGTAATATTTCACCCGCTCCTAACCCCTCTACCCTCTTCGCCCACTCATATACATCAAGGTCAGTAGCCTCCCTCCCTCCTTTGACAAAAACCTTCCATTCACCATCAACTAATCCGGCATCAATGGCTGTTACCACAAACTGACTTCCAAACTCCTGAGCAATTTCATGTACCATTTGGGGGCTTTTCACGGCTGCGGAGTTGATGCTTACTTTATCTGCCCCTGCCTTAACAAGGACAGAGGCATCTTCTATGGAAGAAATACCGCCACCTACAGTAAACGGAATGTTGATTTCATGCGCAATTTTCGCTACCAGTCCGGCAAAAGTCTTTCTCCCCTCAACGGTGGCAGTAATGTCAAGAAAGACCAACTCATCGGCACCTTCTTTTACATATCTTTTAGCCAACTCAATGGGATCACCGGCGTTTCTGATCGCTACGAAGTTAACTCCTTTGACGGTTTGTCCGTCTTTGATATCAAGGCAGGGTATGATACGTTTCTTTAAGACCATTCAACTTGCAATTATATTTTGATTTTTGTTCGGTTTGCGATCGTTTATTGTCTATTTCAAATTCCATTTCGGCTTCAAAGTCCAACTTCGATTTCCTGTAATAAGTAGCTTAGTTCTTTTTCCATAAAATTCATTGAACGTGCCGCCTTGTTTTAATTGATACTAACGTTTTGGCTATGAGTAGCAGCGTCCCGCAAGGTGCTATTGCTTATTAGGTTTTGTTAGCGGTTCGTTGTTTATTTTTTTAAGTTCTTCTCATAACTATTTATCCACTCATTTACACTCACTTTCTTCATTAATTCGCCAATGAGTTTATAGGGAATTTCATCCAACTTCTTAAAGCGGACACAACTTTTTCCCATGTCAAGTTTTTGGTTACTGTGCTTGGGGTATTCGGTCACGAACCATTTCAATAGTTTTGGGTCGGAATATATCCCCATGTGATAAAAATTAATAGATTTTTTTTGAGAAGCAATTCCTGCAAATGGAAGAGGTTCGCTTGGCTTACAATGATAACCCCCGGGATAAAGTGAATGCGGAACAACGTAACCCAATCCCCCATAGCTAATGGCTGGTTCAAAACCTTCGGGAAGGTTTTTTACTATGACATCATGTAGCTTGTTGAATGGTTCTGCCCTGTCTGTAGGAAGGCTGGTCAGAATATCATTTACTGTTTTTCCTGTTGCTTTCATATATTTTCGCTTTTCCGTTTTGATATTCTATGTAGCCCGTCCGTCGTTTTACAATGACCGTTAACTTGTCTATACTCTACAAATGAGCAGCCTGCTCCATGGCTTGCAAAGTGTGATATATTGCTTAATGATAAGTTAAAATACATTGACTCACTCCTTGCTGTCAGGCTCCTGTTTTAACTGCTCCTACGGAAAGCTCACCTTCCGTACTTGCTACAAGGGTAGCAACGACAGCATCACCGGTTACATTTACTACAGTCCTGCACATATCTAAAATCCTATCTACGGGAAAGATGATGGCTATCCATGCCGGGTTAAGCCCTACGGACTGCAAAACAATGATCATCATTACCAAACCTGCACTGGGTACCGCCGCAGCACCAATGGAGGCTAACGTCGCCGTAAACACAATGGTCAGCTGCTGGGCCAATGTCAGATCGACCATGTGAAGTTGTGCCATAAACAGAACCGCCACAGCCTGCATAATACTGGTGCCATCCATATTTACCGTTGCGCCTATTGGCAACACAAAACTTGTAATATTTTTAGATACACCCATATTTTCCTCCACGCATTCCATCGTGACCGGCAGTGTGGCTGCACTGGAACTGGTAGAAAAAGCCATCAATTGTGCCGGGCTCATATTTCTGAAAAACTTTTTGTAATTCATGCCTTTCACCAAAAACGAAATAGTGACAGGATAGAAAACAAAAATCATAAATGCCAAAGCAGCAAACATGGTGACGGAGTAAGAGCCCAAGCCAACAAAAATCTCAAGTACCTCTCCCGGGGAGTCAGCCATTTTAGCGATGACCCCGGCTAACAGGGCAAATACAAAATAGGGTGCTGCCTTCATCACCGAATCTACCATCTTTAAGAAGATATCATTGATACTTTTAATGAAAGCTACGACCGGCTTTGTTTTTTCATTGGGAAGCGCAGCTATGGATACTCCAAAAAATATTGCGAAAAAAATTACCTGTAGCATAAGGCTGTTGTTGGAGATTGAAAAGACAAGATTCTCAGGTACCATGTTAACTAAGAACTGCATAGGCGGAGCTTCTTTATTACTTGCTGCATTCTTTTTCATTACCTCTACCCTATCATTACTAATCGGTTGTTTTTTCCCCAATACTTCCCCGACAGCCTCTGCATACGCCGGGTTTGTTAAAAAACTTTTGCTATCCTTTACTTCAATTCCCTCTTCATTGGCCCATAATTCATAAGAAATTCTATTCTTGATCCGCTGATTTTCATCAGGATGTGTGCCGGGCTTGATTAGGTTAACCAGCAACAGACCTACGCTTACTGACAGAACCGTTGTAATAAGATAAAAGCCAAGAGTCTTGCCACCCATTTTACCTAGTTTTGATATGTCGCTAAGGCCGCTTATCCCACTAATGATCGAAAAAAGTACCAACGGCACGGCGATAAATTTTAACAGCCTGATAAAGATCGTTCCGAACGGGTCTATCCAATGGATGGTAAATTCATTCCACCCTAAGGCACTGGAAAAGAAAGCATAAATAATTCCGGCTGCAAGGCCGATAATAATCTTGGTATGCAAAGGCAAATTTTTCATGATACAGGTATAAGAAAATCTTTTACGTTTTTAAGACCTTGTAGTTTATTGGATTGAGCTAACAAGGAGAAGTCAGTCATCACGATGGCCGACATTGCCTCCACGATTGGTACTGCGCGAGGAACCACACAGGGATCATGCCGCCCCTTCCCTTTGACAGTAACTTCATTGCCTGCTCTATCCACGGATGATTGATCCTTCATGATAGTGGCAACAGGCTTAAATGCTACGCTGAAAAAGATATCCTGACCGTTAGAAATCCCGCCCTGAATACCCCCCGAATGATTTGTAGTCGTCTTGATATGATTATGCTCTACCTCAAAAATATCATTATGTTCGGAGCCTCTCATCTCCACACCACTAAACCCGCTGCCATATTCAAAACCTTTCACCGCATTAATAGAGAGCATTGCCTGACCTAATGCCGCATGAAGTTTATTGAATAACGGTTCCCCCAATCCGACAGGAACTCCGGTGATAACACCGTTAATTACACCTCCTATCGTATCCCTCTCCTTCCTGATTAAATTGATGTAATCATACATTTCCTTTGCCTTCTCCTCATCCGGACACCTGACATCATTGTTTTCAGTTTTTGATAAATCCAGTTCCGGATACGGTTTCTCTAGTTTCAACTCACCAACCTGAGAGACATAAGCACTGCACTGAATTCCCAGGTTTCTTAAAATGAGTTTTGCAATTGCTCCGGCTGCGACCCAGCCTGCGGTAATCCTGGCAGAACTTCGGCCTCCGCCGCGATAATCCCGAACCCCGTACTTTTCCAAGTAGGTAAAATCTGCATGAGAAGGGCGATAAGTATCCCTGATGTGATCGTAATCTTTACTCTTTTGATCACTGTTTCGGATGAGAACAGTAATAGGAGCTCCCGTACTTTTCCCCTCAAAAACTCCTGAGAAGAACTCAAATGAATCGGCCTCTCTCCTTTGTGTGGTAATTCTTGACTGTCCCGGTTTTCTTCTGTCAAGTTCATACTGAATAAATGATTCATCAAGGGTAACGCCGGCAGGACACCCGTCAATAATGACCCCTACACCTGCACCATGTGACTCCCCAAAAGAAGTAATCCTAAAAATATTTCCTAAAGTATTGCTCATGCAGTGGGCTTTTTAAAGAATAGATAAATGGTAGTGCCTAAAATAAACACAGCAAGGATATTAATCACAATATTAATCCACTGATCTTCATTCAGGGACCTTAGCTGATTATCTGCTTTGCTAATTCGATCATAAAAATCGCCAAGATCATTTGAGGCAATGGATAGATTTTTTCTGCTTTCTCCCGTGACTTGTAAGGTCAGTTCAGATTTCAAAGTGTCATAAGTTTCCGATGAGGGATTGAAAAAAACCCAGGAAAAGTAAGCGCCCAAATCAAAAGTTCCGGGCTCACTTGGGATACCGTAAAAATTAAATGATTTAGTGCCGCTTACTTTGCCTCTGCCTCGATTTATATTTTGTCTCACATCCGGCTCGTAAAAATCAAAATTCTCATTTTCCGGAGGGGAAGGTGCTTCTATCGAAGAGATATTTCCTTCTCCAACAATATTAAATGCGTAGTTAAAGCTTTGCCCTGTTTCAAGAGACGTTACACTCAAAACCTCATCAAGACGATAGTTTCCCACCGCTACCTTATCTTTCAATGGATGAGCCGGTAATGCTTTCACTTTTACAATCTTCTCCCTTGAATAAAAGGTTTCATAGTCTTCCTGCCGATTTCTTCCAAAGAATGACGGATTTTTTGCCACTTTGTACTTAATCATTTTCAATCCAACGGATGGAAATTCAATGTCCTGAGCCGTAAGTGGATAATAAGCCGTTTGATAGATTTTATACTGAGTATAATTTCTTCCGTTGATCTTAACAGGATCGCCTGCAATCTGATCAATACTAAAGTTCTCTTCCCAACAATTAGATGGCTTAACCTTTTTCACAATTTCCGTTATTTGATTGGAGAGGTCATGGAATCGCATTTCTGCCCTGTTAGATGCTGCAACATAAAAAGCAAGCGTTGCTGTAAAGCCCTCGCCCACATAAACTTCATTTTTATCCACTGTAAGTGCTGCAAAAGCATCTGCTTTTACATCCACAAATTCAGTTTTATTGCTCCTGTTTCCAAAAAAATCATCAAAGGGATCCCTTCCAAAAACACCTCCGGACTGACGCTGAACAGGCTCTCCTACTTTTATGCTTGTTCCTTCTGATCTTGTTTGTTTTCCGTTTATGCTCATTGTAAAGGGGCGCAAGACGAAGTTACCTTTTGCTATCGCCTGATAATTTTGTGTTAAGCTTTGGGTAGATGACATCCTCCCGTTTACAATATTGGTAGAAGTGGAAGTGGAGGTTCCTCTCTTGTTAAAGCCCTCAATATCAGGAAAATTGCTGTACTTTTTTAATCGATCATTCGCTACACGGATGGTAATCGTAAAATATTCATTCAAGGCAATCTCAGTTTTACCGAGCTTAACAGATACATCCTGAGCATTAACGCTTAGCGATGTGATAATAAAAAGCACTAACCCAATCCAAAAGTTTTTCGTTATTCCCATATTACGACAAGTGATTTTACCACAATATTTTTTAAATTTGGTGAAAGAAAACGTCAAAGGTAAAATGTTGGTTTTAACCTTAACAATTATTCACATGTAGAATGCTTAAAATTATCTTATCAAAAGCAGGTTTACAGTACATAGTATAAACTTTTCCAAACCAATGTTTGGAGAATTATCAATGGAGACCCAACTCTTCACTTTCCCGTCGGGGGATCGGATTGTAGAAGTTGTATGTTGACCCCTTAGTCATTGACCCCTTAACTATTCACCGAATCATTACTTTCCTGGTTAGATGGTCGCCCTGATTTGTGACGAAATTGAACACATACATATTTACCACATACAAACCCCTCGGCCATGTACTTACATTTAAGGATACTGTCCGAGAAGAGCCTTTTAAAATTAAAAAAACCGCCGTATGGCGCACCGTACCAGTCAGGTAATGACGAATACTTATGTCGTAAGAAAAAGACTAAAAAAGGTCTTATTCCGCAGTAAGCAGATGCGTACCTGGAAAGAAGGTGGCAATGATGAAGCAAACGGCTGCTCTAAAGCCGCTTGGACAAGCCTTAAAACCTTCCTGAGTTCTCCTACTCTTTTATAAACTTCAGTAAACATCCGTTGATGATTGATTAAAGACAAAAAGCCTGAATTAAATACCGTTTTTGAAGGTTTTATATTAATCACACCTTCCGTTCAGTGAACCCCTGCTTACTCTAGTGCAAAGTTTTTGATTTCAAAATAATCTGCCGCCTCTTGATAAACTCCTTCGAACCTGAAAATAAGTGTCCTTCCAAAGACTGCATCCGCATTCATTAGATACCCTAGCATGAACGTTTAGCGTCCCCTCACCACTAACAGTGACAAGATTCAAGCTTTTATTATTTCCTTCTCTTACCATGACCCTAACGTCGCCACTAGTCCTTAAAAATCTCCATTCCCAAGTGTTATTGAGAATATTAGATGAACCATTGTATTGGACGTAAATCCAATTCCAGGACTGGTTGTATAGAACATCTGACCCGCTGCCATTTTCTATACTGATCTTCCTGCCATTAGGGACACCAACGCTAAAACCTTCCTGCAAGACTACTCCGTTACTCAAAGCAGCTTTGATCCAGCCATTGCCTGTTGAATAAGAAGACTTTGCTCTTACAGTGACTGAATTGTTGTTGCTGGATATTATCTGAACATTGCTGGAAGAAGACCAGACGGTATTAAATCCGCCTAAATTCGAGAGAGTGATTATTTTGGTTTGCGGATAACATACATTATCTACTTTCGATATCCTCACACAACGATGGCTTGTGATGTCACTAAGGATAGGCTTATTGTCAAGGGCCATTCGCATACGCCTGCCCTGACCTTTGGTGAAATGATCAAGAGTGAATCCGAAATTATGGTAGTAAGACATTAAGTTTGTTAAATCGGGCTTATATCCATTTACAGCACCTTGTCCGGAATCAGCAGGAGTATCGCAAACCCAATCTCCCGCAACATGACAGTTTGAACCGTCCAAACGCTTTACACCCCTTGCTGTTTCATGAGTGTGTAATAGATCAAGACAATGCCCCAATTCGTGAGGTGAAATGGATGTTAAAACTCTATCTGATCTAATCACTAAATTATTGGAGGGAATGCTGTTTGCTGTTCCAACAATAGTTCCTCTATTGGTATTCCATAGGGTCTTTACGATGTAGTAGTTTACAGCATCTGAACGATTATTTATTTGTCCGAGGGATTTTGCTTCAGTTTTATCTCCTATATTGATAAAATTAGAATTATTGATAAAACTAGTACCCGCATTATTAATCACAATGTTATGAGGGCTATAAAATTTATTCAGTTCCCTGACGATGGCATCTGTGTATGGAAGAGTAAACGCATTTGTCCCGTTCGTATTTCTAACAATATGAAAGAACACATCAATGCAGAATTCTGAATTTCCAGAAGTACGTGAACTGGCAGAATTAAAATAAACTGTTGGGTTTGTTGGATGTGGTGTTCCGCAAATCTGACTAAAGATGTAATATGAACTTATCAGAAATGCTAAATATAATAAGATTAGTTTTTTCATAAATACGTTGGTTTTAGACTTTGTTGCAAACGGTTTTTAACCATCTGTTTCAGAAGGAGTACTATCATTTGCTATTTTTGATGGAGTTATTTGCAATAATATAAGGTTAAAATCAGCTTGTACAAATGCAATTAGACCATTTTTTTAGCCTGTCTTGTAATTACGAGAGTTTTCTATGCTTATTGATGATATAAGAGACCAAACTGCCTAGTTCGACTCTCTAATTCTTGACATTACATCAAATTCAAGTTAATTTTAACATTGATTCTATTTAACCGTAATATATGCAGCATATCGTCATTATTGGCAATGGAATTGCAGGTATCACCGCTGCAAGAAACATTCGAAAACTATCGGATGACAGCATCACAGTGATCTCCGGAGAGACCGATTATTTTTTTTCACGAACAGCCCTTATGTATATTTACATGGGTCACATGGAGTATCGACATACCAAGCCCTATGAGGATTGGTTCTGGGAAAAGAACCGAATCGAACTCAAACGTGCATGGGTATCTTCCGTTGATTTTGACTTTAAAAAAGTAATATTTTCAAAGGGTGGTGATCTGGCTTATGACAAACTTATTTTGGCAACCGGAAGTCAATCCAACAAATTCGGATGGCCGGGTCAGAGCTTGAATGGTGTACAAGGACTTTACTCCTATCAGGATCTTGAACTTATGGAAAAGAATACCAGGAATATCAGCCGTGCTGTGATAGTTGGAGGGGGTCTCATTGGAATCGAAATGGCAGAGATGCTTCACTCCCGAAATATCCCGGTCACTTACCTCATCCGAGAGAAGTGTTTCTGGGGTGGAATACTTCCGGTAGAAGAAGCAAAGCTTATTGACAGACATATCCTTGAACATCATATTGATTTAAGAGTAGAAGTTGAACTCAAAGAAATCATTGACGATGGGAATGGACGAGTAAAAGCAATAAAAACTAAAAATGGAGATACGATCGAATGTCAGTTTGTAGGATTGACGGTCGGGGTGCATCCAAATGTTGATTTAGTAAAAGATTCTCCCGTAGAGTCGGATCGTGGAATCTTGGTGAACGAATACCTGCAAACCAATTATCCGGATGTATATGCCATTGGTGACTGTGCTCAGATGAGGAACCACCTGCCGCATCGAAGAGCAATCGAAGCAGTCTGGTATGTCGGGCGAATGATGGGGGAAACAGTTGCCGGAACGATCACCGGAACACAGACTAAGTACCAACCCGGCATTTGGTTTAACTCGGCAAAATTCTTTGACATAGAATACCAGACTTATGGAACCGTCCCCAACCAACTCAGAGACAATGAAAACCATTTTTACTGGGAGTGTGAAGATAAGAAAAAGTGTATTAAAATTGTCTTCAATAAAGAAACGAACATAGTGAGCGGAATCAACCTGTTTGGGATTAGAAACCGCCATGAAGTTTGGAGCAAATGGCTGGGGGAAGGTAAGACACTGGATTATGTAGTCAAAAATCTGGAGACTGCTAATTTTGACCCTGAGTTCTTTAAACGATACGAAAGTGATATTCAGGCACAATACAATCAGCAGTTCCCGGACAAACCTATCTCAATTAGAAAAAAAGGATTTTTAGAAAAACTACTTACATAGCATGAAAGCCATCAGATTTACCGGACTTATTTTATTTTTATTCTCATTAAGCCTTTTCCTAGCCTCCTTCTTCATGGGAAGCTACACATTGACCCATGAGATTTTTTCATCCATCGTAAAACCGGAACATCAGGAAATGCTGAGAAACTCTTATGAATTCGATAGGCCTTATGCTTCAGGTATCACATTTGTCAACCATCTCAAAAAAGGCATTGATGAGATTAATGTAACTGCAAGAGCAGAACAGCGATGGGGGGACATCATTTACGATGATTATGTGAGCACACTGACAAGAGCCTCTGCAACGGGTGCCGTGACTGAGAATGAATTACTCTTCTTCATGCTTATTTATGTAGTTGGGACGATGGGGGCTTTGATGTTTATCCTTCCCCAGGCAAAACTCGCCGGCCCTCCGGGAATCAGACATAATCATATTTTCCACAATGCCCTGAACAACCGCGGTTGGCTCGGAATGCTGTCAGGCACATTACTTGTCGTCTTCTACATATTGCTTTATTTCTTCCCTGCTTACATCACCAACTGGATCATTATTGTCAATCCGGTTCAAAAACTGCTAAACCCCTCAGCTTCTTCCGGCCAATGGTTTTTGTATGGGTTCCTTTACACGTTTGCCGTGATAGTAATGGGCTTTCGCATGCTGGTCAAATATCGTCATAGTAGGTACCAGGTATTCCGGACCATTTCAGTGATGTTCTTTCAGTTGGCGTTTGCTTTCGTCATTCCTGAACTCCTGGTAAGACTGAATCAGCCTTATTTTGACTTTAAAAACATGTGGCCGCTGGATTATGACTTTTTTGATGCATGGCACATCAATATGCTCACGCAATCCGGAGGCTTAGGCATTTTCATGTTTGCCTGGGGCATCACCCTCTTCGTCATTGGTGTCCCGGTTTTTGTGTACTTCTTTGGCAAAAGATGGTATTGCTCATGGGTATGCGGATGCGGGGGACTTGCCGAAACTGCCGGTGATCCGTTCAGGCAGCTTTCTGATAAATCCACCGAAGCATGGCAGATCGAACGGCTCCTGATTCATGGAGTACTCGTTTTCGGAGTTATCATGACTATCTTGGTGCTCTACAATTTCTTCGGAGAAGACTTTTATTTTGCCGTCAATAAATGGACAGTCCTCGCATTCCCTGCCATTATTGGAGCCGGCTTATTCTTTTTCCACCGTAAGAAATTCCCCTATATGAAAGGCGGCAAAGTACGAAACGTAATAGTGGGAATTGTTGGATTCTTTACACTTGGAGCAGCCTTTAGTGAAGTATCCGTATTTGCTAAATACATGCCCGTTGATGGTAATAACTTCAACTTCTCAAGCGGAAATATCCGGACGATGTATGGCTTCATGATCGGCTCCATGTTCTCCGGAGTGATTGGAACGGGCTTTTACCCGTTTATGGGGAACCGGGTATGGTGTCGATTTGGTTGTCCATTGGCTGCTTACCTTGGATTAGTACAGCGGTTTAAGTCTAAGTTCAGGATTACGACGAATGGCGGTCAGTGTATTTCTTGTGGTAATTGCTCTACCTATTGCGAGATGGGAATTGATGTGAGGGCCTATGCACAAAGAGGCCAGAATATCATCCGTTCTTCATGTGTGGGATGCGGCGTATGCTCGGCAGTGTGTCCGCGAGGGGTCCTTAACCTTGAAAATCAGAATGAATATGGGCGATTTAACCAACCTATTTCACTTGGAAACGTTAATAAGATAATATAATCGTTTATGAAAAAGCTTTATTTACTACCCCTTGTCCTCGTTGGCTGTATCCGGACGGATTTGGAAGATCCCCTTACCCCGACCCTTAGGATTGATAACGCCGTTTCAGAGATTGAATTTCGGGTCTCCGGCACGTATCCTCTCAGTGCCATTTATACGGATGATACCGGAGAACCGGCGGAAGTGCAAATATCCTGGGTTTCCTCCGATGATAAGATACTATCACTGAACGAGAAGGGGTTAGCTACTGCAAATGCAGAAGGAACCGCTACGATCACTGCCTCCTATGATGGACTTGAGGCCATGCAGGACATTGAGGTATTGGCCTCCCGGGAGATGATCTCCATCTCAGGATTGTCCACTATCCGCGTTGGCAATTCGGTTCTTTTCACTGCAAACTACCTTGATCTTAATGGACAAACTACTACTATGTCTCCGGAATGGTCTTCATCCAATAAGACCATTGCTACGGTTGATGAAGGTGGACGAGTAACAGCAGTAGCTGAAGGGATGGTTGACATTACGGCGAGCTTTGGCAATGCCTCCAGTACAGTGACCATTAAGGTGGTCAACGAGTCTGTCATGATGGACCCTGAAATACAAATCACCAAGTTTGCTTCCTTCATGGAAGTAGGCGAACAATTCACGTTTGAAGCCAGCTACATTAACACAAGCGGAGTAGTAGATGGAATGGCAGCCATTACCTGGTCCTCCTCAAGTCCAGCCGTCCTTTCCATTGACAAAAATGATGGGGCAGCAACCGCAAATGCAGAAGGAACCGCTACGATCACTGCCGCTTACCAAAGCATTTCCTCAACAGTAGATGTAACGGTAGAAGCGAGTGCGGTTACGGAAAGGTCCGGCTCACTGATGGGCACCGGATATTCTATTGAAGGGGATTTTGTGCTCAGCAAAAATGAGGATGGGGATGTCATCCTGACGATTACTAACTATAAACCTGACGGACCGGGGCCTTTTTTTTACTTGTCAAACATCAACGAACAAAAAAGGGTAGACGGCATTAATCTAGGTAAAGCGAAAACCCGTGGTAACATCACCATCAACGTCTCCGACATAGATTCAAACGTAGAGCTTTTCACCTACAATTACCTAATTGTCTGGTGTGACCCATTCAATACTCGGTTAGGGTTTGGAGAATTTAATAATTAATGTCATGAAGAAAATTATTCTGGTATTTCTTTTATCGGCCTTCTCAATAGTTTCCTTTGCAGGAGGCGGTTGGAACAAAAAGAAAGGCACCGGCTATTTTAAACTAAGCCAGTATGCCATCATCGCTGATCAATATTTCAATCCGGAGGGCAGACTCACCGAGGTGAGCCCCCGGATTTCTTTTTACAATACGGCATTCTATGGTGAGTATGGACTGACTGACAGAATCACTTCGGAACTGTATTTTCCCTTCTTCTCACGATCGGTGCTCAACAGCCTGAAACGAAGAAATGGTGAGGTTGTGGAAGGTGACCGGGTTTCATCTCTTGGAGATACTAATGTAAGCTTCAAATATGGGATAGATCAGGAGGGATCAACAGTAGTGAGCGTGAAGTTGACACTTGGCATCCCGCTAGGGAATGCCTCAGGTGGTGAAACCGGCACCCTGCAAACGGGAGATGGAGAGTTCAATCAAATGATCTCCATTGATGTGGGGCACTCCTTTTATCCGGCTCCTTTCTATGCGAATGCCTCTGTCGGGCTGAACAATCGAACGAAGGGATTTTCCGAAGAGTTTCGCTACTCCATAGAGGCCGGACTGACATTGAAGAAGTTTGTCCTTATCGGAAGGATTACAAGCGTCCATTCTTTTTTCAATGCAGACACTTCCGACAATGCCAGTCAGGGGGTGTTTGGAAACAACATTGAGTACATGAGTTTAATGCCGGAACTGGTGTACAAAATCAAGGAAAACTGTGGCATAACTGCGGCGGTCGGTACCGCATTCTCAGGCAAACAAGTCCTTGCTAACCCTTCCTACGAGTTAGGTTTCTTTTTTGAGTTGTGATTAGCTTTTAAACGACCATTATATGAGGACAATAGATACATCTGACATTTTCACTATTGGTGTTGCAATCTTTGGGTTTACGGTTGCTCAATATAGTGAATGGATGGGCGCAATAGCTCTGACTTTAACTGCGATTTGGGTGTTGAACCAAATCATTTGGAGGCTAAAAAATTGGGGGGGTTAAACCAAATACTGACAACCCAAAGCAGGATTAAATCTTAGTCTGATTACTTATTCCGGGATTAAAGTAATACAGGTAAAGTACAGTGATGAATTATGTAGTATTATTGTAAAACCTGTCAAACTTATTTCAGGACGGAACATAAAATACGCACAGGCAAAGTCGAAACACACTCCGGCAATGAAACTTTTAGAAAGTTTCAAACTTCCCAAAAGTGAATGATTCGCCAAAGCGGAGAGGACTTTTACGCTTTGCTATCGTGGTCATTTAAACCTCCAAGGTTTCCAAAACCTTGGAGGTTTTTGTGGTACCGTCGTTTCGTTGGTTAAACCTTGAAGGTTTCTCTTTTGCTTTTCTGCGCACCTTTTGGCTTTTACCTGTTGCTTGGCGGCCGAAGGACAACAACGACTTGTGCTTTTTTCGTAGGGTCTGTGTTGCTGGCGGCGGTAATGATAGCATACGTGCTACGGCTTCCGCTAGGCGGTAGTAGGTAGTTATAGTATATAGTGGTGCCTGATGCGTTGGTTACTATTGGATCATTGGCCCGCAAACGAATACTTTCGGATGGGCTTGCGGAAAGCGTAAAGGCATGATCAGTGCCGCCAACAGAAAAAGCAGAGACAGTAAAGGAATACTCCAGAGA
>JACONI010000088.1 GCA_014323825.1 Ekhidna sp.
CAAACACCGGGGCCTCATTCACATCGTTAACGGTGATAGTAACGGTGACATTAACAACTTTATTAAAACCATAATCCACTGCTACCGTAAGCGTATGGGTCTCTGTTTCCTCATGGTCAAGAGTGCCTGCAACGGTAATTTGACCCGATCCTAAACCTATTCCAAATTTTCCGGCATCATTGCCTGTGAGGATAGTATAAATTAAATCTGACGTTCCAATGGGGTCTGTAACTGTAGCAGCCGTAAGCGGTTCCCCGACATTCGTACCATTTGCTGAATTTTCATCTATGCTGAGAGTCGGATTTCCAAACGCCAGCAGGTCGCTAACGGAAATAGAAATAGTGCGACTGATCGTTGTAAGCCCATCCGAAACGGTTACTTCAAGGGCATAAGTCTCCTTAGTCTCAAAGTCAAGGCCGCCGGCTTTGGCTACGGTAATTTTCCCGGTATTATCTATTGTAAAATCTTCGTTACCCTCTCCTGTGAGGCCGTAAATCAGCATCTCTCCTTCGGGGTCTGTAGCCCCAAGCAATACAGCCGTTGTTCTAGGAGTCGATTCGTTCGTTTCAACATCCGCAGCCGGTGCATTTTCATCTACATAGAACCATGTGGTGCCGGAAGGAGTATTAAACGTTGGCGGGAGATTCGGTGCGGCGATAGTAATATTGACCGTAGTCGTGGCCGTAAGTCCTTCGTCATCCTCCACTTCTACGGTAAGGGCAAACGTGTCTCCTTCATCACCAAGTGCACTAGTATTTGCGACAGCAATTTGTCCCGTGTTTTCGTCTATTTTAAAAGCATCACCGGTATTGCCTTCGGTGATTTCATACGTCAGTGTAGTATTATCATCACCTTCGTCTTCATCCGCAGCCATAACCGTCACCACCGGTGTATCGTTAGGCGCATTTTCAGGGACACTCTGTGTCTCTACTGCTGCGAATGCCGGGGCTTCATTCACATCATTCACCGTAATGGTAACTTCAGCATCGGCTTCTTTCGCAGGAGTTCCGTCATCCGTAGCCGTTACGGTAAGGGTATAGGTCTCTGTGTCCTCGTGGTCAAGAGCACCTGCAACGGTAATTTGGCCCGTGCTGCCGTCTATTGCAAAGACATCTCCGGTGTTGCCCGACTTGATGGCATAACTCAACGTCTGACCTGCATCGGCATCCGTAGCCGTAACCGGATCTCCGACGTTGTCTCCCGGAGACGCATCTTCAGCTACCTCACGGCTTGCATCGGCAAACGTTGGGGCATTATTGTCTGCTACATCAGTGACTGTAATCGTGACGGTGCCGGTGACCGAATTCTCTTCGGAGTCTTCAACCCTGACCGTGAGCGTATAAGAAGGCGTGGTCTCAAAGTCAAGGGCTTTGGCCACGGTAATGATGCCCGCACTGCCACTTATTGCAAAGACATCTCCGGTGTTGCCGTCGGTGATGGAAAAAGTCAGATTTCCTCCCTCAGGGTCTTCAGCTAGCAATTTTCCGACTTCGCTGCCCACAGCAGCATCTTCCTTTACGGTAAAGGTTTGATTTGTAATCGTTGGTGCCAGGTTTTCCGGGCTGTCATCATCTCCACAGGAGATAAATGTCATACTCATTGCAGCAACAGCATAATATGCCAGCCGGCTTTTAACTATTTTAATTATATTAAATTTCATATTTTTTTATTTAGTCCTCAAAATTACGGTATCGTTTTGAAAAAGCAAATAAAGCTGTTTTGTATATGCTATTTATTTTGATTGCATAATGACCTGAATTCCCGTCGTGGTGCTTATATACTATGAATGAGCAGTTTTTTTGGGAGACCCGAAATGAGAAAGGACGTTTTATTTTTCCGTAATCCTTTAATCCTTCCCGGATGGCTTCATGAATTTTTTGATTAGTAATTTAACCAATGGAAATTCTTTTAAATTCAGAAACAGTCATTCCCTTAGAGACCGCACCTAAATATTGAGCGACCGTTTGCGAATTATCCTTCACAAATGCCTGACTAAGCAGTGTGTTTTCTTTGTAGAACTTGTTGAGTTTCCCTTTTGCGATTTTCTCAATGATGTTTTTCGGCTTTCCTTCCTGCCTGGCCTGCTCTTCCCCGATTTCAATTTCTTTTTCCACCACTGCGGGATCGACACTATCCTCATCCACCGCTATGGGATTCATGGCTGCGATTTGCATAGCTACGTCTTTTCCGGCTTTTTCAACATTTAACCCATTTGTGTTTTTCAATGCTACCAGCACGCCCAACTTCGCATTTGAGTGGATGTAGGAAACAACAGCGTCTCCTGAAAGTGTCTGAATTTCCTTCACTTCCAGTTTCTCTCCAATCTTACCTGTCATCTCAACGATCTTTTCCTTTACCGTCAGGTCTCCCAAACTCATTCCATAAAGAGCTTCAATGCTTTCCGGCTTCTTAGTAAAGACCAACTCAACGAGTTGATTTCCAAGAGATACGAACTCTTCGTTTCTGGCTACAAAGTCTGTTTCACAGGTAAAAGCAATAAGCACTCCTTCAGAGTTGGCATCATTGTTTTTTGCAAAAACGACACCTTCGGAGGTCTCTCTGTCAGCTCTGGAGGCAGATACTTTCTGACCTTTTTTTCTTAAAAGTTCAACTGATTTATTGAAGTCGCCTTCTGCTTCCGTAAGTGCTCTCTTACAATCCATCATTCCTGCACCGGTCATTTGCCTTAGTTTGTTTACGTCTTGTGCTGTAATAGCCATGTTATTTTGCTGTTTAAATTCTTATTTCAAACAAAAATTGAACACCGAAAGGATCAATGTTCAATTTTTTTTGTCAAAATTATAATGTGTTTTTGTTACCCTGCCAATTCTGATTTTTCGTCAGCTTCTTTTTTTGCAGCTTCCTCTTCAGCCTGAGCCTGTTCTTCTTTGTCTTTCTTGCGCTCTGCCATCCCTTCTTCAATTGCCTTACCAAGATACTCAGTTAATAATTTTATTGATTTGAGCGCATCATCGTTTCCGGGTATCGGGTAGTCAATCTTATTTGGATTTGAGTTTGTATCTACAATTCCAAAAACCGGAATGTTTAATTTCTGAGCTTCAGAAATAGCAATATGTTCTCTTTTGATGTCCACTACGAATAATGCTGCAGGCAGTCTGTTCAGGTCAGAAATACCTCCTAATACTTTCTCCAGTTTATCTTTTGCCCTGCTAATCGTCAGCCGCTCTCTCTTTGCTAAGTTTTGATAGGACTCTTCTTTCATGAGCTTTTCCATACCGGCCATTTTCTTTAGAGATTTTCTGATTGTCACAAAGTTGGTAAGCATACCACCTTGCCATCTTTCAGTGACGAAAGGCATATTAAGTCGCTTAGCTTCCCCTTCAACAACTTCCTTTGCCTGCTTTTTAGTGGCAATGAACATCACTTTTCTCCCTGACCTTACAATTGCCTTTATGGCTTTTGCTGCCTCCTCAAGGCAGGCAAGTGTTTTATGTAGATCAACAATATGGATACCATTTTTTTCCATGAAGATAAAGGGAGCCATGGCCGGATCCCATTTTCTGGTAAGGTGCCCAAAGTGAACACCAGCATTTAACAGGTCTTTATGTTCTAGTTTCTGCATTATTTCTTATCGTTTACTGAACTGGAATTTTTTTCTTGCTTTTCTTCTACCGGGCTTCTTACGTTCCACCATCCGGGAGTCTCTCGTCAGGAAGCCTTCACTTTTCAGAGGACTTCTAAATTCTGCATCAACTTCAGTTAGTGCTCTGGCTATCGCCAATCTTGCAGCCTCTGCCTGACCGGTACATCCACCACCTTTCACGTTGATGCTAATATCAAAATTCCCATCCTGCTCAACCTTGGCTAAAGGTTGTTTTACAATGGTTTGAAGAATTTCGGAAGGGAAGTAATTGGTTAATTCCTTTTCATTAATCTTTATGGAGCCTTTCCCACTCGTCATGTAAATACGAGCTACTGAGGTTTTCCTCCTTCCTATTGTATTTATTGTATTCATTCAGATCTTAAAGTTTAACTTCTTTGGGTTTCTGAGCTTCATGCGGATGCCTGACACCTTCGTATACATAGAGATTTTTAAATAACTGCCTTCCAAGCCTGTTGTTAGGAAGCATTCCTTTAACAGCTTTTTCTATGATTTTTGCAGATGATTTTGCTTTAATATCATTTGGGGTTTCGACTCTCTGACCTCCGGGGTATCCTGTATGACGAACATATTTCTTATCTGTCCACTTTTTACCCGTCAGTCTGATTTTATCAGCATTGATTACAATCACGTTATCTCCGCAATCTATGTGAGGTGTGAATGATGGTTTATGTTTTCCTTTGATCATCTTAGCAACTTCACTAGCCATCCTTCCAAGTACCTGAGAATCAGCATCTACAATGACCCAGTTCTTTTCTGCGGTTGCTTTGTTTAATGATATGGTTTTAAAACTGTTAGTGTCCAATTTTTATTGATTTTAATCCGTTAAAGTCTGTCTCTCTGAAAAAGGAACACAAAAATAGGGTTTTTAAGATCAGAAATCAAATGGTGATTCTTAATTAAATTAACGTTCTTCATTTTTATGCAAACTCATCGTCTTCATCCCATTCCTCTCTTACTTTATCTATGTAGTTTGCTTTTTTAAGGGAGAAATAAAATTTAGATCCTTTCTTGTAGGTGCTTTCTACGAAAATCTCCGATTCATGCCGTTCTAAAATATGTTTTACGATGGAAAGTCCTAGTCCGGTTCCTCCCTTTTCTCTTGATCTACTCTTCTCTACTCTATAGAACCGCTCAAAGATTCTGCCAAGATCCGATTCAGGTATCCCCCTTCCATTATCCTCTGCTGAGATTTCTACTTTATCACCTATTTCTTTAAAGCTGATTTTGGCCCATCCGCCTTTTTTTGTGTATTTGATTGCATTGATGATAAGATTTATCATCACTTGATATATTCTCCGGTAATCTCCATTAACGATCACCGGCTTTAGCTTCTTGGGTATTTTTAATTCTACTCCTTTTTTTTCTGCTTTTTCCTCCACTTGATCAATAATCTCATGGCAGAGGTCTAAGATGTCAAAATTCTCGAAGTGCATTTTGATTTCGCCAGATTCTATCTGAGAAATGGTAAGGATATCCTGAACCAATAAGTCAAGTGCATCAAGGCTTTTGGCTGCTTTTTTTAAAAATTTTTTTCTAACATCTTTATCATTAATAGCACCATCTAAAAGTGTATGAACAAAACCTTGTGCTGCGAAAATTGGCGTTTTTAATTCATGAGAAACGTCGGCTATAAATTCCCTTCTAAAATTTTCTTTTTCTTTTAGCTCTTCAATTTCTCTTCTTTTGGTTTCTGCAAAGCTTGAGATTTCCCTGTTGATTCCTTCTAAAGGGTTTAATGAAGCCCCCTTTTCCATAATTGTTGGTTCGGATCCCTGTACCTTTTTTAAGGAGTCATAAATATTTTCAATCTGTCTAAAAAACAAAAATTCAAGAACAAGTTTGACTAATATATAGGTTGAAAAGAAGGATAACAAAAGTGCAATGATTATCGGAGTAGCGGAAATATTCGGCACTAATGATAGAAACGCTATGGTAATCAGTGATATGCACAGTGCCAGCATGAGAGCGATGGCTCTAGAATTGAAACGCATAAGCCTTTATCCGTTCGATTCGAACTTATATCCTACTCCCTTCACCGTAGTAATATGTCCATCACCTATTTTTTCCCTTACTTTCCGAATATGGACATCCACCGTTCTGGTAAGCACATAAACATTGGTACCCCAAATATTTTGAAGGAGGTCGTCCCGACTAAAAACTTTACCGGGATTCCGGGCAAGGAAATAAAGTAATTCGAATTCTTTTTTAGGTAAGCTAATTCGGTCCTCACCGTTCTTTAGGGTATAGCTGGCTCTGTCAATGATCAGGTCACCAATTGTTATGGTATTTGATTCTTTTTTCTTTTTGGATTCCCTTCTAAATAGTGCACTTATTCTGCTAACTAAAGCTCTCGGTTTGATAGGCTTTGTGATGTAGTCATCTGCTCCGATATCAAATGCTGCTACTTCAGAATACTCTTCAGATCTGGCAGTAAGAAAAATGACAAATGAATTGGCCATCTCAGGTATCTCTCTGATTTGCCGGCAAGTCTCTATCCCATCTTGTTTTGGTATCATAATATCTAACAGGATAAGATTTGGCATGAATGATTTCGCAATTTCTACTCCCTTAATTCCATCACTAGCTGTTTTTACATCGTATCCCTCTTTTGACAGGTTGTAATTTAAAAGCTCCAGTATGTCCGCCTCGTCGTCAACAACCAAGATTTTTTGATTTCGCTTTGCCATTTTTAGGTTAGTTAGAGGTAATTTTAATCAAATAATCTAGTATTGTATATTTATATAACGTTTTTTCTTTTTTGACTTCAAAGTAACAAGTTTATACAAAAATTTATGAATTGTTCAAAATGTAAGTCTGCTTATAAAATTAAAAGAGGCATCTGTGAAACCATTCATTGACCAACTCTAAAAATGTCTTTCAAGTAGAACATTCGCAGCATAGGATTCGGTTAAACATTTTACAGCATGAAATTCAAAGGTTTCTAATAGAAAAAGTCTAGAGACCTAATAAGCATTTTGGTCCCCTTTTAAGACAACCAGCATTGTTAGGATGATTATTTTGAGGTCTAAAATCAGCGACCAATTTTTAACATAAAAGCGGTCTAGCTTTATACGCCTACTCATGTCGCTTAATTTAGCTGTTTCACCTCTGAAACCCTTGGCTTGAGCTAAGCCTGTTATTCCGGGCTTTACAGTGTGTCGCTGCCAGAACCGGTCTATTTTTGGTTGGTATTCAATGTTGTGTCGGATGGCATGGGGTCGGGGGCCAACTACTGACATTTCCCCTTTGAGAACATTAACGAACTGAGGTAGTTCATCAATGGATGTTTTTCTCAACATAGCTCCAATACTAGTTATTCTTGAATCTCCTTTTTTTGCTTGTTCTACGTTAGGATCACTATGCACATACATGGTTCTAAACTTATAAATGCTGAAAGGCTTGTTATTATGACCATGCCGATCCTGCTTAAAAAAGACAGGGCCTTTTGATTCTATTCTAATAATTAATGCGATTATCGGTATTAACCAACTGAGAATAATAATAAAGACTAAACAAGAAAAAGCAATATCAAAAGAACGTTTTATAAATTGATTAATAACGTTATCTAAAGGCATAGTATTTACCGTGATAACCGGAATATTACCCAACTGCTGAATTGACAAATTATAGTTCGTAAGCTTGCTAAATTGGGAAAAGAAATTAATTTTGATCAAGTTGTTCTCTGCAAAGCTGATTATGTCTTTTAACTGATATTCAGAGAAATCTGAAAGATAACAGAAGATAATATTGACGTTCTTATCCTTAGACAGCTCATAGATTTTAGCCAAATCATTAGATTTTACCGACCCTACCAGTTTATAACCCAAAGATGAGTTGTCTTCAATGTATTCAGCCAAAGCATCAGAAAGAACACCCTCTCCCACAATTAAAATATTCCTGAAATTATACCCCTTGGCTCTATAATATCTTACCAAATAATGCCAAAAACTTCGCCATAATAGAACTGTAAGCGTAAAAAACAGATATGTAACAAAAAGAAATCTTCGCAAATGATCTTCCGGCTGAAAAATGAACCATAGTGCAAAGACAATTGATAAGTTTATAGATAATCCTGTTAAAACCTTGTTCAAGTGAGTCAGTAACCCTAAACTTCTATTTATTTCCTGAAGTTTGGAAATAAAAAAGACACCTATCCATATAACATTCAGTAATAATTGTAGAAGTAGGTGAGCAGAATTGGGAAATAAAAAACTAAAATGATATTGATTTGCGATCAATACTCCAATATTCAAACAGATTAAATCAAATAGGAGAAGTACAATTGGGAGATATTGAGAATATCTATAAGGGTAGGGCATTCCTAATTCAGCTAATTATTGAAATGTAAAGTTATGAAAAACCAGACCGATTAATCAAAATAAAAGAATAGATTAATATAGCCTACCCGTTTTTAGGAAAATTTTTTAACATTAAAATATTTTCAGTTGAAACATTTATCAAATTAATATTAATCTTGCTTAATAATTTAGTATATTTAAGATTTTATGGAAAACTTACCTCTAGTCTCTGTTATAATGCCGGCATATAATGTTTCAAAAGTAATCGCTGAATCCATAGAAAGTGTTTTATCTCAGTCCTACAGAAATTGGGAGCTTGTTGTAATAAATGATGGATCTACTGACAATACTTTAGTTATTTGTAAGCACTTCCAGAGAAGGGATAACAGGATCATATTAATTAATCTTAAAAATAATGTTGGTCTATGTAATGCTAGAAATACCGGATTATTTAGAGCCAGAGGAGAACTTGTTGCTTTCCTTGATAGTGATGATTTGTGGGAAAAGAGCAAGTTAGAAATCCAAGTACTCTTTCATTTGGAAACTAAGGCGAGAATTAGTCATACAAATTTTATCTGGTTTAATGAAAGGGGGCGCTTAAAACGTCTAATACCCAGATCACTTAATGTTCTCTCAAAAAAAGCGGGATTTTTATATCCATATATCTGCTATAGAAACCGAATCGGAATACTAACTGTGATGTTAGAAAGATCGCTAATCCAAGAAGTTAACTATTTTGATTACTTTGACACATGTGAAGACTACTTTTTGTGGATTAAAATAGCTAGAAAAGGTTATAAATTTGGATACATAAATAAAAAATTATCAAGATATAGAGTTTCAGAAAACAGCATGTTGCAACAAACAGTTAAATACAAAAAGACTTGTAAAAGGATCATCTCCGAATTATCTAATTCCGATGATAGTCTAAATACTAGTAAGATGTGGAAATACTACTATGGGAATTACGGATTAATTTACTACAGATTAAAGAATTATAAACTTGCCATTCTGTATTACATCAAGTGTATTAAATACTGTCCCCTGCATTATATCTCTTTATTTGTTCTTCCTCATTTAGCTTTGATTAAGCTAAGACAAGTACTTGATAAATTGCTCCAATAAAGCCTTGAGGTCTTTCTCTATACTATACGATCAGGTATTTAACATTGACAAAATATTGAAGTGCTCTATTGCTGCTTTTGACCAGCTATGATTAGTCTCAAGGGTTTTCTTAAAGTCTCTGGTTACACTTACAGAGATTTTCTCTCTGATCTTATTCTCCAAATCTTCACAATCACCAACTTTGAAGTAATCATCTTTTGCAAGTTTCATTTCTATATTTTGCTCGATATCACTCACCAGAATATCACAATTAAAACTCATTGCTTCTAAAAGTGCAATAGGATTCCCTTCACTATAAGATGAAAGAACAAACAATTTACAATGTGAATAAACTTCTACAAGATCATCTCCCTTTATAAAGCCTGTTAAAATCACTCCATTCTGAATTGCATTTCTTTTAAGTTCATCACTATATGTGGTGCGGTGATCTGAATCCCCAACCAATACAAGCTTACAGGTGGTTTCTATTTTTTTGAAAGCTTCTATTAAATCATGAAATCCTTTTTCTTCAATAAAACGACCAACACCTAGAACATAGGCATTTGAAACAAGGCCTAATGACTTTATGTAATTATCAACAGTTGACCGAGGTAAAATACTTATCCCATTTCTTACAACACTGCTCTTTTTTTTTAAAAAACTAAATTGCGTATCAAGTCTGAATTTCTGAGTTTCAGAAACAAAAATCACATGATTTGCAAAGCGTATGGATATTACTTCACACAATTTAAGAAAAACTCTTTCAAATCTTCCCCACTTTTTATGTAAGTAATTAGGGCTATGATAAGTCAGTAAGGTCTTTATTCCTATTAATCTTACTAACGGTATAAAAAATCCGGGACCGATATTATGAAAATGAACTATTAGTGGCCTTTTAAGCAAGATAAAAAATAAACAAAGAAAAGTATGTAAGAATGCTTCCATTTGCCTCTTTTTAATTGTAGGGATATCCATGAATCTAACCCCTTTAAATGATTTGATTCTATCCTTGACGAAGGGTTTTCTTCTAAAAACTACAACTTCAATCTTCTTGTGCTGTACCAATCTAAGGTAAAGTTCCTCACAATGTGTTTCCACTCCGCCTTGAATATTTGGGAAGCCCCTTGTCCCAACAACAAAGATGCTCATCTATCTATGAAATTAAGCAGAATTTCTTTCTCTGCGTTGAAACATCTTGTGGGATTGTAATTCTCAATAGCAAACTCATACTGCGATCTATTTTCAGAAGATAAAGCTACACAGAGTTTCTCATATAAATCACTCGAATCGCCAACTTTGAATAGTAACTCTTCAGATTTACTTTCCCTGAGCACTTCCCGATTTCCGGGAGCATCAGATGCAATACATTTACATCCGGATGTCATCGCTTCTATTAAAGACTTTGGGTGTCCTTCCATATGCCTGCTTGGCAGAACAAAAATCTCCGACTTACTAAGATATTCAGCAACTTTATTGTTTGGTACAGATCCTGCAAAAAATACAGCTTCCTTATCTTCAACCTTGGTCTTAAGAGTATTGAGATAATCACCTACTCCTAATATCACCAACCTATACTCCTTGTTACTCTTTCTAAACTTATTGAAGGCTTCAATAAGTAAATCTACTCCTTTTGACCAATGCAGCCTCCCTGTATAAATTATCTGTTTTTCTTTCTTTGAAGAAGGTTTAAAAATCTTGGTATTCACGTAATTAGGTATTATTGTTATATCCTCTTCCTTTATTTTATAACTTTCTATTGCTATATTCCGTAACCAATTCATTGTACACAATAAATGGTCTGCTGTAGAAATGGCAACCCTTTGCGTAGTATTTGAAATAAGTGCTTTTAATCCTCCATAGTCTTTTTTTACCCCTATAGCCCAATCATATTGATAACTAACTACAAATTTCTTCCTTGATATTGCTTTGACAAGCGAGAGAACCGGAATATTAACACCAATGACTCGAACAACAGAAAAAGACGATATTTTCCACTTAAACGCACTTAAAATCAAATACAAATAATATAAAATATGCATCACACCAAACATCTTTGTGGATATTGAAGCGTGTCTATGAGATACTCCCTCAGGCATTAAGGATTGCATGCATTCATTATCACATGTATAATAGTACACCTTAAAGTCTTTGGCATATTGACTTAATGTAAAACGCTGCCGATCCCAAATTCCCATTTTTAGAAACTCTCTCATAGAGGCATCTGTAGATTGGATTAGAATTAATCGTGGTCTGGATTGATCATGTTTCATTTGTTATCTTACCTTTTGATTACAATGGTCATATCTAAGTTCCAATTCCCATTTTGTAATTTCAGGGCCATTGTATATATTGTTTTATCAGTGTCTTTGATTAGTACAAAACTATTTTTTTATCATTATACCTACATGATCATCATATATCATTGCTCCTTTTTCAGGTTTATCTTGCAAGAAATCCACACACGCCCTCTCTACTCCTGGCAATACTTCCCATTTATAATCATAAATTGTTATTCTGGCATCTGTAACCATTTGGGGATAAACTTTAGTAAAACTATCAAGGATTGAGTTATAAAAATCACCGTTAAAAAATGCAAACGCTATCTTTTTGGGATATTCTGCATCAGGTATCTTTCCAAACCAACCCACATGGATCTCAGGCAATTTTAGATTAGCAAGTTTAAAATTATAAATCAAATCTTCTTTTTTTGATGCACAAGATCCTTTTGAAAACTGTTGTTCAACATTGTTGTATTTTTTTCAGGCAATCCTTCAAAAGAATCGTAAACGTGGAATTTCTTTTCAGACTTATATTCATTAAGAAATTTTTCGGATAAATAAAGATGTTGTTCCAACATTGCAGCCTAATTCAACGATGTCTCCCTCAATATTTTTATCCAACACTTCTTTTAAATTAGTTAGAATAATTCTTACCTGGTTCTTTGAGACCATTTCTGAGTGAATCATTGGAAAATCAATTAACATTTTTCAACAATATTTTTATTCTTTGTAATTCTAAAAAATAAATGTTTAGGCATATAAATAGAATCTCCTAGTAATTTCATATATTTTTGGATATTTCTTTTTTAAGAATGATATAAACTTCTTTTTCATATATTTCTTATTAGATACTGTTATCAAACAATATTTTATGACATAACTTAAATAATACTTATTTTTTGTAAAATCACAAAGATATAGAAATTATGAATTGTCTTAAAATGTGGATTTACCAATTTGAGAAGGAGTAAAGTTCTCAAGCCTATTTATAATCCTTTATATTAAACGAATCCATAAGATAAACCCAGAGGGAAGTTGTTTATTCCCTCTACTCAGGGAAATGATACATAGTTATAGATTTTGTAAATCCAAGAAATTTTTCCCTATAGACCTTACTTTCAGGAAATAAGGACTTCATTTCTTTTTCACTTAATAGTTTGATTTCACTGACTCTTAAGAAAGCCTCCTTATAGGTTCTACTTCTTTGCCTTCTAGGTCTATTTATTGTATAATTTCCAAGACTAAAATACTTGTCCATAAAGACTCTCATCTTAAAAGGAAGATATTGAAAGAACGGGAGCCTCCAGTGGGGTTCAATGGGGGGAAAGTAATTTGGATTCTGAATATAATGATTCTTCCCAACTCGTTTTACTTCATTCGCCATAAGTTTTTGATTCTCAAATGAGAATAGATGTTCTATGACCGAATTAGAGTACACAAGATGAAATTCATTATCGCTATATCTTTGTAAATTTCTAGCATCACCTATGACGCTTGTAAAATTTGGATGGTCGGTTAGAAATTCTTTCAGATTCAAAAGCGTTATGTAAACATTTTTTCTATCTGTGAAATTCATATTTTTCCAATACTCCACAGTTCCTCCTATATCTAAAATTGTAATTAACTGACCAGAGTCAATTTTGCTCAAGAATTTTAGAAAAAAATTGAATCTTTTCTCCCTGCATTTTTGATCAATAGAACTAAAATATGGCATTGCTAATCTTGCATTTATGAGTGGTTAAACAATTGATATAAATAATAGGTGTTGTTATAAAAAACATGATTTCTAAATTATTCAAAAAGAGCAAGTTAGAGTAAATCTGCTTAAAAATTAATTCTCAAAGCTTTCAGGAATTATTTCATGCTTAGATACAACTTTAGTAAATTTTCTGAACGGTAAATTTAGTTTTTCTTGGGAAAGAGAATTAAAAAAGTAAAGATAATATAAGTAAACGACATAAAAGGATGTTCCCAAAAGTTCAGATGAAATAAACTCATAATGAAATACACATTGAGGTAAAATGCAAACTTCCGAAGATGCTCATCCTCCGGTGATGGGTTAGCCTTCTTGATTCTTTTGAAGATAAAATAGAAATAAGAGAAAAATATACACAAGCCCAAAAGTCCCAATTCGACAGCTATTGATACTACGGAATTTTGAGGATGTGAAAAGCTGCTATAGCTTATTCCGGTTGTCCTCACATGTAAGTAGAACGGTGAGAGAAACTTTGCAAAGTGATCACTCATGAAATAAGGTATATCCAAAGAAAAGTAATTATTTGTTCTCTCCTCAGGTTCAGACATCCTGAAAAGCGAACTCCTGCTGGTGAAAGTTGCAGGTCCAAGTCCAAAGATCACGCTTTTTCCATTTATGATTTCACCCGTAATGATTTTTTTGTAGATGTTAAACTTTGCAAAGTATGGATCTTTATCTAAGTCTAAGTCTAAGTCAGAAATTAAATCAACCTCATGTAATATACGCTCACCTGGAAGTGTATTCGAAAGAAGAACAGAGCCAAGAAGCACCATACCCACGATTAAAGCAATTTTTACAATATTTAATTTTTTGAGTACATATTCCTTTAAAAGGAACAAAGCAACAATTATCATTAGAAACCCCAAATTTGCAGTGGACTCAGGGATTATAAACACAATTAAAAAATAGAATATTTCGAGAAGTTTTAATGTTGTTCTTTGAATAGCAATCAGCCCCCTATTTGACTTCACACTAACGGAAATTATTTCGTAAAGAATTACTACAAGAATGTGAAATGCAACGAAATTTGCATTACCTAATGTGCCGGCAGCTGCATCGCCCACCTGATAAACTCCATGTTTGACGGATGTGAAGATCAGTAAGAATGACTGTATGTAAACCAAAAACTTATATACCCTGTAGATTTTGTAGAAGTCTAAATGAACACTATACGTGATGAGCAAAATGGTCAATAAAAAGTTAGGAAGATAATAAACCAGCCAAAATAGGAAAGAATAGCTATCTGCATTACCCAAAAGCATATTCGAAAACCAAGATATTGCCCCCACCGGAACAATAATAATCGGAAACCACAAAAATGAACTTTTTACAACCTTACCTTTTTTGGTAATGATCCAAAATAAAATAAAAGTAAAAAGAAAAAAGTATTGTAGAACAAGACTATTGTAGAAGAGACTGAATACCAAAAAAAGGAGCATCAGGTTTGAAGTTAACTTAAAAGATACTTTATTTTTTGACATTACTGATTTAACGTGAGTTCGGTGTAAGTAAGTGTAATTTCTTTTGTAAAAAAGTTAGACTTTTAGTATATTGACATTTTGAATATCAATTAATTAACTAAAAATCTACTTATCATATCAAGTACCAAAATTATCAAAATTTTCCGGGATATTGACGATTTCTGCTACAGCAATGGAACCAACAGATATATTGGTCACGTCGAGCGGAGGAGAGTGGGCTGTAGCCTCTAAATGTAGATTGGCTGCGTACAGAGAAGATAGATGATGAGATACTTCGCGTGAGTTATGCTGCAAATACCGAAGTTGAATTCCGTAAAGGGATTGTTATTGCATCTATTGGTGATGTGAGTGGTACGCTGACGGTAACGCAAGCCGGAGCACCTGTAGAGACTGAACCGGAAACCTCGGAGCCACCGATGATGAAGCCTTGATTACCGCAGCGGTCACGGGTCAGATAGATGTGAGAAAGGAGCTAGAGTCAGTATAGCTGGAACGTAGGCAAACAAAAATGCCTGCGGAACGGTCAAAAATACCCCTGAACGGATGGTAATGACTCTTAAATGATTTGCAAGAAGGTGAATTTACAAACTACATTTGGACAGGGAAGGATAGAAATCTTCAAGGTTTTGAAAACCTTGAAGGTTTAAAATAACAACGATAGCATTGTAGAAGCCATCTCTACTTTGGCGAAGCATTAACTTTTGGAAAGTTTCAAACTTTCCAAAAGTTGCTAAGCATGTTTTGACTTTGCCCCCGTTGGCTGTAGTTTATAACTACACCTTTCATATATCATATTTATCTCTATTAGTCTCAACTTATTTCAGGAAGGGACAATTCGCTGAAAGCAGCACCCAATAAATATGAGTTTTTGCTGAATTTTCAACAAAAAGATACTATATTAATAATATTGAAAAATATCTGCAATTTTATTCTTTTTTAATTTCCGGGTCATCCAATTATTCTATATTCAGGGTTCGGATACAGTGAAGCGATGACAGAAAAAAGAAAATCAATGTACGTTCCGCGGTTAGAGCATGATGCCTGCGGAATAGGGTTTATTGCCAACACAAACGGTCGAAGGAATCATGATACAGTCTCTGATGCGATCAAGATGCTTGAGAATATGGAGCACAGAGGAGGCGTTGGTGCTGAGCCGGAAACGGGTGATGGTGCGGGCATAATGACCGAAATTCCTTTTGATCTTTTTGATCTGGAGATGGCTGATTATCGTGCAGTTCTTACGCCCAGATCTTACGGAGTAGCCATGGTTTTCCTCCCCAAACCTCAGTGGGAAAAAAGCTTAAATGAGTTTAAAAAAATTGCATCGGAACTCAACTTCGAAGTTTTATCCGAAAGAAAAGTTCCTGTAGAAAGTCTTCACGTCGGACCGACAGCCAGGGAAAATGAACCTCATATCATACAGGTTTTTTTGAAGCAGGGAGACCTCGCAGAGAAAGATTTGGAAAGAAAACTTTACGTTCTCAACAAATATGTAACGCACAGGCTCGCTAAAAAATTCGATGAATTTTATATTGCCTCGCTTTCCTGTTATAAGATTGTCTACAAAGGCCAGCTGAGGACCGACCAGCTTAGAGCGTACTTTTTAGACCTTCAAAACGATCAATTCAAATCTGCTTTTGCCATCATCCACTCCAGATTCTCTACCAACACATTCCCCAAATGGAGTTTAGCCCAGCCTTTCAGATACTTGGCTCACAATGGAGAAATCAACACCATTAGAGGGAATGTAAATAAGATGAAGAGCAAAGAAATGTTGCTCGAATCAACGCTCTTCACAAAAGAAGAAATGAAAAAACTGCTCCCTGTATGCAATCCTGATTTCTCTGATTCCGCGAACCTGGATGAAGTCGTCGAACTTTTGGTAATGGGAGGAAGATCGCTCCCTCATGCCATGATGATGCTCGTGCCTGAAACATGGCAGTACAATCAAAGCATGGACGAGAGAACGAAGGCGTTCTATAAATACCATGCCTCCATCATGGAGCCGTGGGATGGTCCTGCCGCTCTTTGTTTCACAGATGGTGAAGTGATTGGAGCAACGCTTGATAGAAACGGATTAAGGCCATGTAGGTATACAATCACCTATGACAATCGACTTATTGTATCCAGTGAAACCGGTTCACTACCGGTCAATCAAAAAATTATCAGAGAAAAGGGCCGGCTTCAGCCGGGTAAAATGATTTTAGCTGACCTTGAAAATGGTAAGATTAAGTTTGATAAAGAACTAAAGCAGGAAGTATCAGGCTCTCAGCCTTACATTGACTGGATCAGAAAACATCGCATTAAACTTAGATTCTTACCGGGGCCGTTTAGCGACCCTGAATTTTTATCCGTGGATAAAATCAAAAAACATCAGCTGGCCGGCGGCTGGACCAGAGAGTCAATAGATAAAATCCTTCTTCCTATGTTTTTGGAAGGAAAAGAACCCATTGGTTCTATGGGACTAGAGGTGCCCATAGCTGCCTTGAGCAAATTTCCTCAGCACCCTTCACATTATTTTAAGCAATTCTTCGCCCAGGTAAGTAATCCGCCTATTGACCCCATCAGAGAGCGGCTAGTGATGTCTTTATTTACCAGACTCGGAGAGGGAGTCAATATTCTCTCGGAAAAACCGTCAAATTGTCATCAGGTTCATATTACCCGTCCCATTCTGAGACCTCCTACCTATCAGAAGGTATTGGAACTGGAAAATCAGGGGTTTGACCATCAGGTTCTGGACAGTACATTCTCTTCAAAAGAATCATTAGAACAAGGAATTAAATTTATATGCAGAAATGCTGAGAAAGCTGCTAAAGCAGGGACCAGAATCCTCATTATTTCAGATGAAAATTTGAGGCCGGACAGGCTCCCTATTCCATCCCTCTTGGCTACGGGAGCGATCCACCATCATCTCATTGATAAAAATCTTCGATCTAAGACCAGCATCATTGTTCACGCTGCTGATATAGTGGAAGTACATCATTTTGCAACGCTTATCGGATATGGGGCAAGTGCAGTGATGCCATATCTCGCCTTTAGTCAAATGAAAGTCTATGCAGAGAAAGAAAATCTGAACTTTGATGAATTATCTGACAACTATGCAGAGGCAATAGGAAAAGGACTGTTAAAGATCATGTCGAAAATGGGTATATCTACTCTTCAGTCTTATCAGGCGGCGCAAATCTTCGAAATCATCGGCTTGGATGATAAGATAGTGAATACCTGTTTTAAAGGAACTATCTCCAGGATTAATGGAAATTCTTTTGCAGACTTTGAAAAAAACATCAAACTCAATCATTCAAGGGCATTTGAGGTAGATTATGCCATTCCACACGGCGGGGTTTACGCATGGAGAAGAGACGGGGAGAAGCATTTGATCGATCCTAAGTCTGTGTATCTTCTACAAAAAGCGGTCAAGTTAAATGATTATGAACTGTATAAGCAGTATGCTCAACGAATCAATAACCCCGAATCCCCATTTTATATTCGTCATTTGCTTGAGTTTAAAAAGAGCAAAGCCATTTCAATAGATTCAGTAGAGTCGGAAGAAAAAATCCTGAAGCGCTTTGCGACAGGTGCTATGTCATTTGGCTCAATCTCACATGAAGCCCATAGCACGTTAGCACTCGCCATGAATCGTATTGGTGGAAAAAGTAATAGTGGAGAAGGAGGTGAAGATGAAATCAGGTATAAACTTAAAGAGAATGGAGATTCACAACGATCCAGGATCAAACAGGTAGCCTCGGGTAGGTTTGGGGTTACTTCCTATTACTTAAATAATGCAGACGAAATTCAAATAAAAATCGCACAGGGTGCAAAGCCGGGTGAGGGTGGACAACTTCCCGGACATAAAGTAGATAAATGGATTGCGAAAGTTAGAATGTCAACGCCCGGTGTGGACTTAATTTCACCTCCTCCGCACCACGACATCTACTCAATAGAAGATCTGGCCCAGTTAATTTTTGACTTGAAAAATGCTAATCCTAGTGCAAGAATCAATGTGAAGCTGGTTTCCCAGGCGGGAGTCGGAACCATTGCAGCCGGAGTTGCCAAAGGATTTGCTGATGCCATTCTTGTTTCGGGGTCTGATGGTGGAACAGGGGCCTCACCGCTTAGTTCCATTCGTCATGCCGGACTGCCGTGGGAGATGGGCCTTTCGGAAGCGCAGCAAACCCTGGTCAAAAACAGGCTTAGAAGCAGAGTCGTGCTTCAGTCAGACGGTAAGATGATGACAGGTAGAGATATTGCTATTGCAACGTTGCTTGGTGCTGAAGAATGGGGGGTTTCTACTGCTGCACTTATAGCTGAGGGCTGTATCATGATGCGTAAGTGCCACTTGAATACTTGTCCGGTTGGTATTGCCACTCAAAAGAAAGAATTAAGAAAACTATTCACCGGAGATCCACAGCATGTGATTAACATGTTTCAATTTATAGTAAGAGAACTTCGTGAGATCATGGCAAAGCTTGGCTTCAAAACCATCAATGAAATGGTGGGGCAAAGTCATCTTTTGAGACAGACCGACAGCATCCCTCCGAAAGGGCTAAACCTCTCAAAAGTACTGGCTTTTAATGAAACAAAGGATACTCAATATAACTCTGTAAAGCAGCAGAAACCTCCGGATGAAGCACTGGATTATCAAATTTGGGAAGAATTGAAAGAGGAGGTAGCTAAAGGTTTTGTGGCTTCCTGTGACTATCCAATCTACAATACAGACAGATCTACGGGAGCTATTTTGTCAAGTATTATTTCTAAGCAATATGGAGCAAAAGGATTACTGGGGAACCTTATTAAAGCGAAATTTAAAGGTGCTGCAGGACAGAGTTTTGGTGCCTTCCTGGTCAAAGGAGTAAAATTTACTCTTGAAGGAGATGCCAATGACTATGTGGGTAAGGGATTATCCGGGGGCAGGATCATCATCCATCCACAACGTAACGTCCGGTTCCATGCCAGAGAAAATACAATTATTGGGAATGTAGCACTTTATGGGGCTACTAGTGGTGAATTTTACATTAATGGAATAGCCGGAGAACGATTTGCTGTCCGAAACTCGGGAGCCATCGCAGTAGTAGAGGGTGTAGGTGATCACGGTTGCGAATACATGACCGGAGGATCGGTTCTAATCCTTGGAGATACCGGAAAGAATTTTGCAGCAGGTATGAGTGGTGGAATCGCTTATGTACTTGACCTATCCGGCAAACTCAGGGATAATTGTAATATGGAAATGGTGGTCTTTGATTCTTTAGATCAATCTGACATTCAAAAGATTCGAACGTTAATCATTAATCATTTAAGACATACTTCCAGCTCATTAGCTCAGGAAATATTGCTTGATTGGGAACGTCATTTGAATTATATGGTGAAAGTCATTCCGGTCAAATACAAGAATATTCTGGAAGAGGCTAAAGCTAAAATACCAATGACCCCTATCTACTAAAATTTTAAATTATGGGTAAAACAACAGGATTTTTAGAATACACCAGAGAGCTTCCTTCAAAGGAAGACCCTTCAAAAAGGATAGATAAGTACACTGAGTTTGAACTCCCTTTTCCGGAAGAAAAAACGAATGAGCAGGCCGCTCGATGTATGGACTGCGGAGTCCCTTTTTGCCATTCCGGATGTCCGCTTGGGAATAAAATTCCTGATTTCAACGATGCAGTCTATCGAACGGAGTGGGCAGACGCATGGAGGATATTAAAATCAACCAATAACTTTCCTGAGTTTACCGGAAGAGTCTGCCCGGCCCCTTGCGAAAGTTCATGTGTCCTCGGAATCAATCAGCCGCCTGTATCCATTGAACACATAGAAAAATCAATAGCTGAAAAGGCATTTGATCTGGGGCTTGAAAAGGCAAGGAAACTCAAAAAGTCTACGGGAAAGAAAATAGCTGTGGTTGGTTCCGGACCGGCAGGACTGGCAGCTGCAGATGATCTTAACCAATCAGGCCATCAGGTGACAGTCTTCGAGCGAGATGAAGAGATAGGCGGCCTGCTTCGCTACGGTATTCCTGACTTTAAGTTAAGTAAAGAAGTGGTCGCCCGCAGGGTCAAATTGTTAGCGGAAGAAGGAATACTCTTCAAAACAAAAACCAACGTTGGAGTAGATATCTCAACGAAAGACCTGGAGAGGAAATTTGATGCCATCGTTCTCTGCGGAGGAAGTACAGTACCCAGAGACCTTTCAATTCCCGGCAGAGAGTTAGAAGGCGTACATTTTGCCATGGAACTGCTCACACAACAAAACAGAGAAGTAGCCGCAGGCAAAGTCAGACAAAGAGGCATTTCAGCGGAGGGAAAAGATGTAGTAGTGATCGGCGGTGGTGACACCGGTTCTGACTGTGTGGGAACGAGTAATCGGCACAAAGCCAACTCGGTCACACAGATAGAAATCATGGATAAACCTCCTATTGAAAGGTCAGCATTGAATCCGTGGCCGGAGTGGCCGCTTATTCTAAGAACTTCTACCTCGCATGAAGAAGGGTGTAAACGCCGGTGGGCTGTTCTGACCAAAGAGTTTGTGGGGGAGAATGGAAAACTTAGCGGACTTAAAGTGATAGATATTGTCTTCGAAGATGGTAAGTTGAAAGAAATTCTCGGATCGGAACGCATCATCCCTGCGCAATTGGCTTTGATTGCTGCCGGATTCTTACACCCTCAGAAAGAAGGACTTTTAGAGCAGTTAAACGTTGGTCTTGACAAACATGGAAATGTAGAGACTAGAAATTTCAAAACGTCCGTGAACAAATTTTTTGCAGCCGGGGATATGCGAAGAGGTCAGTCTCTTGTAGTATGGGCAATCGCTGAGGGAAGAAAAGCAGCCCGACAGGTCAATGAGTTTTTAACATGAAGAAAAGTACACCAACAGCGAACATTTGTACGCCACTGGAGGATCGGCCGGTGGCCTGTTAATAGGTGCTGTGATCAATATGGCTCCCGAACTTTATCGTGGGGTGATTGCTTCCGTGCCCTTTGTTGATGTAATTACCACAATGTTGGACGACTCCATACCATTAACAACAAGCGAATATGAAGAATGGGGTAACCCTAATGATAAGGAATACTATGATTATATGCTTTCTTATTCGCCCTATGATAATGTGGAAAGGAAAGTCTACCCCAATTTATACGTGTCGGCAGGACTGCATGACTCCCAAGTGCAGTACTGGGAACCCGCTAAATGGGTCGCCAAACTACGGGAGTATAAGACTGGGGATAATTTACTGTTTTTAGATACCAATATGAATGCAGGACATGGAGGGGCATCAGGCAGGTTTGAAGCTCTGAGGGAAGCTGCCAAGAAGTATGCTTTTTTACTTGATCTAGAGGGGCAGATTCCTTAGATATCACATTTTATTTCAAGAAGACGGCAGATCTATGCGTCTTCTTGAATTTCCTTACGCAAAAAGATGAAGGAGATGATATACATAGAAAAATTATATGACTTGTAGGCAGGGCCCTGATTATTTTTCCAAAAGTAATCTGAACTATTTCTTAAAAACTCCACTGCTACCTGAAAATATTAGGAAATTGTGATTTGTCAAAATCCCAAATAATAGGCAGTAAATAATAAGTTATTAAGGAAACAAGTAGAATAGAGATGATATTTAACCAGATACCTGCTTTCATCATCTCCTTAATCCGGAGCAATCCGGAACCAAAGACAATTGCGTTGGGCGGGGTCGCTACAGGAAGCATAAATGCACAGGAAGCAGCCAGAGTTGCAGACACCATAATCATGTAGGGATGAATCTCAAACGCCATGGCCATAGAGGCCAGAATGGGCAGGAGCATTGCAGTCGTTGCCAAATTAGATGTCATCTCCGTTAGAAAGTTTACGGCCGCCACTATGATTAAAATCAACAAAAACATATTTAGGCCACTCAGCTGAGTGAGTTGTAATGCAATCCATTCGGCCAAACCAGAGGTAGTGAAGCCGTTGGCAATGGCTAATCCTCCCCCGAATAACAAAATAATCCCCCAAGGAATTTGGGTGCATTCATCCCAACTAAGAATTCTACTTTTATTGTCCTTTGTAGGAATAATGAAAAATACAATTGCAGCAACTAGCGCTATAATGGTATCGTCAATGGCAGGAATAACTTTTTGGATAAGTGATCGGGTCACCCATAAGCACGCTGTAAACACAAATACAGCAAGCACTATTTTTTCTTCATAAGAAATTTTACCCAGCGCTTTATGCATGGATTGGGTCTCAGCCTTTCCCTGTAACACTATGTCCCCTATTTTAAAAGCCATCTTTGTTATATACAGCCAACATAGAACAAGGAGAACAATTGCAATTGGCAATCCAAATTTCATCCATTCCACAAATCCAATCTGCACTTGATAGGTCTCCTCCAAAATACCTGCCAGTACAAGATTTGGTGGTGTGCCGATAAGGGTGGCAATGCCACCTATCGATGCACTGTAGGCAATACCGATCATTAATGCCTTGCCCATTACTTCTACTTCTTTTGATTCTTTATTCTGACTTTTAAACTGCTTGATTACTGCTAAACCAATGGGCAATATCATTATGGTGGAAGCAGTATTTGATATCCACATCGAAATAAATGCTGTGGCTATCATAAAACCCAGTACTATCCGTTTTGCACTGGAACCGATAAGGTTGATAATGAAGAGCGCTATTCGTTTGTGCAGCCCCCATTTCTCTATGGTCATGGCCAAAATAAAGCCCCCTAGATAGAGAAAAACATATCTATGTCCATAGGAAGCGGTGGTTGTGGAAATGTCTAAAACCCCACTTAGAGGATAAAGCACAATGGGCAAAAGGGAGGTAACGGCAATGGGTATAACTTCGGTTATCCACCAAATTGCAATCCAAAGTGTAATGACAAGGACATGAAAAGCAAGTTCGGGCATGGATTCTGGTGGGCCTAACCATTCCATGACACAGAAAACCACTGGCCCCAGTAACAGTTGAAAAAGTTCCTTAGATTTTAGCCCTGCTAACGGCATGCTTACCTAAATTCTCTTATACTAAAATTCTGAATATGTTGGAGACGAATTACCCATCATTGCTTAAAGGTTAGACCTACTAGCATGTTTTCCGTTTTAAAAAGCATGTTTTCCACTTCTTCTTTCGTAAAAACGCCATTGCTATAAGAACCTGGTTTACGCCAAGTATCAATGAACCTATATTCGCCATCTCTTTTATAACACATGATGTAATGATTACCGGGGGCGTTTTCACCAATTGGCTCACTCTTATAAGCATTCATAACCTCATGAACCCCCATTAAAATAGCGCCACTAGGATTTTCATCAAAGAAGGCCTCTACTGCTCCTTTTTTGTGATACTCCTTTTCTTTAGTAGGGCCAAACAAGGGCTCATATTCAAAGTTGAAAGCTTTTAACACATCGGGCAACTCAACACCTTCTGGTGTTCTCCAACCCGCTAATCGGCTCTTTTTATCCCATTTTGGTTTAAAAGAACCGTATATACCATCTTCTCCATCGCTTTCTGCAACAATTACTATGGTGTCTTGCAGTTTATGTACATTTTCGAATGTAAGCTCTTTGGAAAGTCCGAATTTTTTATTCATTTTTCCCCAATCCCCATCCATAATAAGAAATGCGTTCAAAGAAGCAGATGCGGAACAACGGGCATAATCATTTTTAGTGGCTGACAACTTATCTATTTGGGAAACATGCTTTAGCTTTTCTTCTCTAGTATCACCAGGAAGCTCTTCTTTTTCGCTGTATGCAAAATCTTGTACGGTTTTGTCTTTATATTTCTCAAACCATGCCAGAATGGGGGTCAACCTACCTACCGTACCACTTCCTTTTGCATCTATGCCATGGGAAGCATTCGGGATTCTTACCATAGCCGTTTCTACGCCTTGTAGTTTTAAGGCTGCATAATGTTGCTCGGTTTCGGCAATTGGGGTTCGGTAATCTTTCTCTCCCGTGAGCAACAAGGTTGGAGCTTTCACCTTATCGACATAAGATATGGGCGATCGCTTTAAGTAATGCTCAGGGTTTTCCCAAGGGTGTTCCGGAAACCAAAAGGAGTACCTAGGTACATTATCAGCGTATAAAGCAAAGGTAAACCAGTTTATAACCGGTTTAATTACGGCTGCCGCTCTAAACCATCCAGATTTTGAGGTAATCCAAGCCGCAAGTAATCCGCCTCCACTTTCACCATTTACAAATACATTGGCTTTATCTATGTATGGCTGATCCAACATATGGGATACTCCTGTCATTAAATCGTCGTAATCATGGGATGGGAAGGCATGGTTGATTTTTTGGGTGAATTTTTCACCGTATCCTGTACTGCCACGCGGATTAATATAAAGCACCACATAACCTGCCGCCGCATAGGTTTGAAAATCCAATGCGAAAAAAGGCCCGTAAGACGCATGGGGGCCGCCGTGTATTTGTAGGATCATTGGATATTGCTTCTTGGGATCAAAATCGGCCGGTTTTACTACCCAACATTGAATAGGCAATTGGTCGTGCCTAGTTTTTACCCAAAATTCTTCAACCCCTGCTACTTTCTTCTTCTTAAAAAAGGCCTCATTAACGTTGGTCAAGATCTTATTTTCCCCCTTATGGCCAACACCTACTTCCGGCGGTTTAACAGCACTAGCATGATTAAAAGCATACATACCATTATTGGCCACAGAAAACGAACCTGTAGTAGAATAGGGTCTGTACACCCAACTACCACCCAACTTATCCGACAATTTAGTAAGCTTGCCATCCATATCGAGATACGATAGTTGAAGGTTGCCAACATCTACATACGAAATATAAAACCCTTGATCATCCGAGCTCCATTCAAAATCAACAATCCCTCTATCAAAGTCTTTTGGCAGTTTTACTTTTCGAGGATTCTTGCCATCGATATCCATGACATACAAATGGTCGTTTTGAAAGCTCATCTTTTGGCCATCATAGCCGGTGTAGGCGATCCATTTTCCGTTATTGGAAACTTTTGGATTTTCATCTGCACCAAACCTATCGGTCAAAGTGGTTAATTTGCCATCTTTTAGGGCAACCGAATAAATATCGGTATTCTTATGCTCCTTGTAGCCTGCTTCCCGGATTAAGCTATACGAAATCAACGCCTTTCCGTCAGGACTCCAACCAAGTTTATTATGATTAAAATCGTTAGAAGTGACCTGCTTAAGTGTTCCGTTTTCTGCCACGTTTAAAACAAACAGCTGTTTATGTCCACTTTTATAATATCCAGCCCCATCCTGTCTATAAGGCAGCTTGTCAATGTATACAGGTGGTGCATTCCATTGGACACTATCTGGTTTTTGGGGCAGTTCATAAAATTTTTCCAAAGGTTCGGGAACAAACATTTCAAATGCCAATTTTTTATCATCAGGAGACCACACCAATGTACCGGGTGATTCTTTTGTATCCGAAATACTTATCTCTTTTCCATTTTGAATGTGTCGGATGTAGATTTTGGTTTTCCCGTCTTTATTCGACTTATAGGCCAACCGATCTCCTTTGTTGGACCAGCTTAATCCAGTATCATTATAATTGCCGTTGTTTATTTGTTGCTTATTGGAACCATCCTTATCCATAATCCATAGATTACTATGGTTCTTATCGGTCATGATATCTTTAAAGTTCACCAAATAGGCAATCTTGCTGCCATCGGGAGAAATCTCCACATTCGTTACATGTTTTAAATCAAAAACATCCATAGGCACAATGTTCTCTTGTGCTTGAGATTTTTCAACAAAAACCAAAACAACAGCTAAGGCTAATATTTTGAAACATTTCTTCATCGGTCTTTGCTTTTAAACGGGTTGAGTGATTTTGGCCAATAATTCTTCTAAAATACCGTCAGCGAAATCGTGTAACTCTTGTGTGGTTTTGTTTTGCATGGGATGCGGTGTAAAAATCGATGCCCCATCAAATCCAATTTTTTCGCATTGGCCATTAAAAGCTTCTCTAAATTCCTCGGTTAAAATACTAACTCCGGGAATACCTAAGTGATCTAGGTCATTTAAATCGTGTGTGGAACATGATGTACACGAACCACAATCAGACAAAGCTATGACAACGACATCGGTCTCTTGCACGATCTTTTGAACCAATTCTGTAGGGGCGGTTCTGGTATTGGTTGGCTTTTTGTAACGTTTGGTGGCAATATTCTTCATTTTGAAAAGTTGCTCAAGACGATCGATAAACTCGTCACCTCGCATTTTACCAATATCCATTAAGGCAACCACTTTTCCATCAAGACTTGCTGGAGGGGCTAACCTATTACGCTTTAGTTGCGTCGTTTCTGCTGTTGGATCTCTTAAAACTGAAGCTATCATAACGTGATTTTTTTAGTTACTGGTTTTGATTCATGTCGAAAACGACCGCCTGTCCATCCGGCACATATCGCTGAATACAGACCGGCTTTACCACCGGCTCTTACGATCAACAGACCTTCTAGCCAAAACTTATTTACCATTTCATCTGCTCTTGATGTATCGATGCCTTCTCCAATTCCACCTGCACCTTGAATAAGCTCCGATCCCGGACGTATCATTTCTTTATGGAGGGCTTCGGTAATTTTATTTCTATCCCAACCTTCTTTTTTGTAAATCTCGTAATGCTCGGGCGACAACACCAACATGGCATTGGTAAATTCCGCTAGTTTCGGATGGCCTACGGCCAACAAAGAAGAAGCCAACGATTTAGTGATTTGCTCGGGCGTTTGCGATCTTTGGTCAATAAATCCCTGAATACCGTCACCTTGGAATAAGGTAACCGTATTTTCGCCTTTCTCAAATCCCCTTGTCACGGATAATGACTCCCAAGAGTCATCGGTTTCATCTTCGGCAAAACAAAAAGTGTATTTTCCAGGCCCGCCAAAAGTAGATCGATCCAAGTCCCCAGGCACACCTCCACCTACATTGCGAATAATCAATTGAAGTGCTCTTCCTATGGTGGCATTGGCCCTATTTCCTTGACCCAGGACATTCATGCCCCAGTTCATGCCAATGGACTTTGCAATGGGGCCATTAATCACTATGATTGGACTTGAAAAACAAGTGGTACACAGTAAACCGTGCATGGTAAAAACAGGATCTAATGCGGCTTCTAGCGCTGCAATGACCACAGGAAAATACTCAGGTTTACACCCCGCTAAAACAGCATTGATTGCTGCTTTCTCCACAGTAATCGGTGCTAGGTTTGGAGGGACCTTACCTATGACCTCGTCTGGCTTTCGGTTTGTGCCTTGCAACATTCTCCATATACGAGCATCGGTTGGTGGTGTTACGGGAAGACCATCGGTCCATCCACGCTCGTAACAGATCTCCATGTCATCATCCCAATTCCCTAACTCAATTCCTCTAGATTGAATTCCTACATCACCATAGGTTGCCATAAGATTTTCGTATACTCCTGGCTCCCTACTTTTTGATCCACAACCCGGCCTGAAATCCGGAAGATTCTCTCCAAGGTCTTCTACTCCCAATACATCTTGCCAACCTTTTTTATCCCATCCTTCGACACGAAGGGTACTTCCTTTTCCGGAAGTTTGGATCAAGGTTGGTGTAGTTTCCACGTTCCAATTAAACGAGGCCTCTAAAGAAGTGTCATCATTTGGTGATAATTCCTCATAATAATCTGGATAATCTTGTACATAAACCTCTATATCAACGCCTTTCTTTTTAAGATCATCGACTACAGGTTTTACCAACTGACAAGTCTCACAATCTTGTTTAAGAAAAAGTAACAGGTCATTATTGCTATTAGCCACTGCCATTATCCGTTTTTTTGAATACCTAGTATTTCTCGAGCCTCATCCGGTGTGGCAACCGAAGCTCCCAAACTCTCGATTATAGTCTTTGCGCGTTCCACCAATTGCCCGTTAGTAGCAAAAACGCCTCTGCTTAAATACAGATTGTCTTCCAATCCTACTCTAACATTACCTCCCATTAAAACAGACTGGGCCACCATGGGCATCTGCATCCTTCCGATACCAAAGGCTGCCCAAACGGCATCTTTAGGCAACAAATTACGCATGTACAGAAGGGTTTCTGGATCTGTGGGCAGGCCCCACTGTACTCCGGTCACGATCTGGAAAAGTGGTGGTGCATCGAACAACCCTTCTTCTATCATCTTTTTTGCCAGTAAAATATCTCCAGGTGAAAAAATCTCAATCTCCGGTTTTACCCCAAGTTCTTGAAATCTTTTGGCCATTTTCCGCAATGTATATGGCGTATTTAAATAAACAAAGTCATTTCCACTTTCCACTTGGTTCTGGGTAGTAAGATCTAGGGAACATACCTCAAGCATGGTCATTTCAATGTGCTTGACCCTTTCTTCGGCCGGAGCAATATCAGATTCAGGGGCGGCCATACCTTCATTATTTTTATCCGGAACAAAGTAGCCGCCACCACCACAAGTGATATTTATAATCGATTTCACACCATTTTCCCGCACGCGATTGGCCATATCCAAAAATAATTCGGGATCACGGGTTTCCTCTCCCGTTTCCGGATTCCTGACATGTAAATGAACTGCCGATGCGCCGGCCTGTTCGGCCTCTAAAGCCGCATCTGCTATCTGCTGAGGCGTAATGGGAAAGTTAGGATGCTTTCTATTAAAAGCACTTTCTCCTGTTACGGCACATGTTAAAATTACTTTTTGGTTCATTCTTTAAATTCTTATAACTTAATTTCTAAACTAATTTAATGTTCATTATCGGGTTTATGCAAATTTATGAGCTGAAGGAAAGTTTGCTTTCCGCTTATTTGGTATTTTTATAAACTATTTTGTCATTTATGAATATATATTTTTTAATTGAGCTTAAATAATCTATACTTGTTTGTGAGAAAATCTGAACTACTTACTATTCTTCCCTTACTTAAAGACCCGTATGTCCTCTTTAGGAAGACTAATGCAAAGGAGTTGTATAACGCCTATCATCACCATCCTGAAATTCAACTGGAGTATATTGTTAAGGGTTCTGGGGTGCAGATTATTGGGGGTGTCTATAGCAGGTTTCAATCTGGCGATATGGTGTTGTTGGGTTCGGGACTTCCCCATTTACGAAAACCTGACCATCCTTCAAAGAAGGCAGGTCTCGATGGGGACATTGAAGTGATTACACTTATTTTTAGTAAAGACTTGTTCAGTGACATCATGCTCTCTTTGTCGGAATTTAGCAATATTCAAAAACTATTGGATATGGCAAAACAAGGAATCCTTATTAAAGGAAATAAAAAAAAAGGGTCACGCATCTATTAAAAGCTTCCTTTAAGGCAAACATGATGAATAAGATTTTCCACTTATTGGAAATTCTCTCAATGATTTCAAATTCGGATGAAATGGAATGCATCCTCTCACAGGCTCCCAATTCACCATTGAGCAAGCAAAGTACCAGCCGCATTTCCAATATCTATGCTTATGCCCTTGATCATTTTAAGGATAAAATCACAATCAAGGAAATGGCTGAAGTAGCCTACCTGAGTGAACATACCTTTTGCAGGTATTTTAAGCAAAATTTCAAAACAACTTTTTCGAGTTTTCTAAACGAACTTCGGGTCAATCACGCCAGTACGTTGTTGATCGAGACCAACGATCCAATTTCAGAGATATGTTTCAAAAGCGGCTTTAACAATTTTACGAGTTTCAACAAGTGTTTTAAGACATTTAAAAAAAGTGCTCCAACCGAATACAGAAAAAAATATCAAAATATTAGGATAAAACAATCCACTCTAACAAAACCAAATTTATGAACCAACTCCCAAAATTTGACATTAACAAACCCATTACCATTGTAGGTTCTGGTGTTATGGGAACCAAAGTAGCATGGGCATGCGCCAAATCGGGAATCACAACAAGAGTATTTGACCTAGATTAAGACCTACTAAAAGCGGCAAAGAAAAGAGCCTTTAATTGGAGCAATGGAGCCGAAAAGGAACGAATAGAAAACAACTTTGTTCCTTGTCAAACATTGAACGAAGCCATTGAAGATGTACAGCTTGTATTTGAAAATGTCCCTGAAAAACTCGAGTTGAAGTCAAAGGTCCTCAAAGAACTGGGTTCCTTGCTACCACCCGATGTATTTATGGGTAGCAATGCCTCTTCCATAACCTGTTCACCGCTTGGAATTGCTTCTGGGAGGCCGGATCGATTTTTTAACTTAAATTTCTCAGACCCCCTTGAATCCCCAATGGTGGAGCTCATGCCTTCGGAATTGACTTCCGATGCCACCATTCAATTTGCCAAGGGTTGGAGCAAGGCCATAGGCATGGTCACCATACATGTTCAAAAAGAGCAATTGGGCTATTCTTTTAACCGTTTATGGCGTGTAATTAAACAGGAAACCTTAAGACAACTGGATCAAGGCTATACCACACCTGAAGATATAGACAAGGCTTGGATGCTTAGTTTTGGTACCAATATTGGCCCTTGTGGAATAATGGATGAAATAGGCTTGCACACGGTTTTGTCCATTGAGAACATTTATTACAAAGAAAGTGGGGACGAACGCGACAAACCTCCAAAATTTCTGGAAAAAATGGTTGAAGAAGGTAAATGGGGCACACTTAAGGGGGAAGGTTTTTATACCTATCCAAACCCTTCCTATGTGGATTCGGAATTTCTTAAAGGTTAAATTATGGCACAAAAAAAATCACTGCGCAAATCAGATTACTTTGCCTTGAGTTTCGGTATGATTATTGGCATTGGCTGGATCACCGCCCTTGGGTTTTGGATTGCTGATGCCGGACCACTAGGCGCAACAGTAGCTTTTTGCCTAGGATTTTTGTTTTTTATCCCTGTGGGATTTTGTTATTCTGAAATGGCTGGTATTTACCCTCAAATGGGTGGTCCTATTGTTTACGCCATAAAAGAATTGAGTCTGTTCACTTCATTTATTGCCGGTTGGATGCTGGCACTTACCTTTTTCTTCGTCATTATTTTCGAGGCCCTTTCCATAGCATGGCTAATGGAAACCCTATGGCCTGAGAGTATGGGGCCTATGCTTTATTCCTTTATGGGTTCTGATATTTATTTGGGCCACATTCTTTATGGTGTTGGGTTTAATACGTTGCTTTGTTTTGTGAGCTTAAAAGGAGGCTCTAGTTCAGGGACGATACAAAAACTAATGACCGCCATTTTGATCATTATCGTAACCGTGTTGGTTGTTGCGGCCTTATTTAAAGGCAATCTGGACAATTTGTCGCCTGTCTTCGTAAAAAGTGAGGGCGGTTCCGTTTGGCCGGGAATTATTGCCGTGTTCGGTAGCGTTCCTTTTTTCTTGTCTGGATTTGAGGCAATTGCCCAAGGTATTTCCGAACGGGACAAAAGTGTATCAGCAAAGGCCATTGCCAATATCCTTATTCTGTCCATAGCCTGTGCGGCATTATTCTATGTTGCAATCATAATATCGGCATCTGTAGTTGCTCCTAGAGATATCCTTATTGGAGAAGAACTTGCAGTTGCAAAAGCATTTGAAATCGGACTAGGCTCAACAACATTGATGAAGGTTGGGTTGATTGGAGGGCTTTTGGGACTTTTATCAACATGGAATGCAGCCATATTCGTCTTTGTCAGGGCCATGCTGGCCTTAGGAAAAACCCAAATGATTTGGCCCGGATTTGCAAAAACAAACAAGAATGGAATTTCTGTGTATAGCGTTACCATAACCATAGTATTGGTTGCTTTTGGGGTGCTGTTGGGAAAAAATGCCATTATTCCATTAATCAACAGTAGCTCTACAGCAGTTGGGATTCTTTTCTTTATCGTATCCTTATCCCTCATATATTCTAGAAAGAACAGGCCCTTGTCACCAAGACCTTATAAAGCACCAGGCGGTTTGGCATTACCCATAATAGGGTGTTTGGCATCTCTCTATACAGTAGTTTTAACCATAATAGATCCCTATACACCTGGTGAAGGTATATCATTGGAATGGTGGTTGTTTGGGGGATGGATGCTTGTTGGTTTAATATTGTGGTTCGTAGGCATCAACTCGCGAAAAAAAATAGGAATGGACAAAGAACAAGTGATTTCCATTCTGGAAAACAAAACTTTCGAATAACACCTAAAATGTTCTAAAGAAAGAATACCCTAAATGAAATCATACAAAGTCATATTGATACATGGTAACCAAACGCTTCACTGGGGCTATGCATGGTTGCCATGGCTAAAGAATCGCTTAAAAGAACTGGGAATTGAAGTCATTGCAGAAACTTTTCCAGATTCCATTATTGCCAGAGAAAAATACTGGGTCAAATTCTTGGAAAAAATAGCCAAGGCCGATGAAAACACCATTTTGGTGGGGCACTCATCTGGGGCATTGTGCGCCATGCGATATGCTGAAAAACATCAGATTTTGGGTACTATATTGGTAAGTGCGGCGCATACCGACCTAGGCGATGAATTAGAGAAACAAAGCGGCTATTTTAACCGCCCTTGGGATTGGGAAACCATAAAAAAAATCAACAATGGATTGCTCAGTTTTCATCGAATGACGACGAATATATCCCTATTGAAGAAGTCAGACATGTACATCAACAACTAGATACCGAATACTTTGAGTTTTCTGACAAAGGTCATTTTTTAAAAGGGCAGAAGGAATTTCCCGAACTATTTGATTGGCTGAAAAACAAATTAATACAACTGGAGATTCCGATAACCTCTGAATAAATTATCGGTGAAAATATTAAACCCTATAAGTTTGGAACTTTAAATATAAAGTAATGTTCAAGTCCCAGCACCTATGTAAAGTCTTTCTATTGATTTTCGTATTAGGATCAAACTCAGGATGCAATTTAGATAGCTCAAAAAAAGACGTTCAACTATTTACAGATAGTGAAATAGAACATCGTCAGAAGTATATAGAATTGATAAAAGAAACGAGGGAAATACTCGCCCCCAATGGTATTCAGGAACAATATGAGTTGAATATAGGAGGAACTCAACAATGGATAAATGTAAGAGGAAGAGATAAAGAAAATCCTGTTTTGTTAGTTATTCATGGAGGTCCTGGATGGCCTCAGTTGCCTTTAGCTTGGAATTATCAGTCACCATGGGAAGACGTTTTTACCGTAGTAAATTGGGAACAAAGAGGAGCTGGTAAAAATGCTATCACCTCAAACCACGAAAAACTTGAAATGACGATGACATTGGAAAGGCTAATTCAGGATGCTGAAGAACTAACTATTCATCTAAACAATAAATTTAATAGGAAAAAAATTGTACTAATGGGTTACTCATATGGTACGAGAATAGGTCTTGAGCTAGTTAAACGTCGGCCTGACCTATTCGAAGCCTATGTTGCTCTTGGACAAGTTACAAGTGGTGGAGAAAAGCATTTATATGAAGAAGTGTTCAAAAGAGCTGAAAAAGCTAATAACCAAGAAGCTTTAGCAGAAATAAAGAACTTAAAGCCGTACCCTGATCCTGACCCAGAAATCCAGAAAGAGAAATCTCATAAGATTAGAGAATATACTGCAAAGTTCAACGGTAATTGGTACGGTCGTGATAATATTGATTTATTCTACGAATTGCCTTTGCTATCGCCAGATTATTCAGATGAAGAATTGGTTTCATCAATAAATGGTAATATTTGGTTTGGTAAGGCTTTAGTAAAAAAAGATGGAGAAAATTATAAAAATATGGATGAGTCAAATGACATACTAAGTCTTAATCTGCCAATAATATTTCTATCCGGAAAGCATGATCTAATGACTCCACATCTAGCTTCTTTGGATTTATTTTCACGTATTCAAGCACCAAGTAAGGAGTTCGTAACTTTCGAAAACAGTGCACATTTCATCATGTTTTCACAACCAGGACTTCTTCTCAAAAGCTTAATAGACAAAGTGCTACCGCATACTACTAATAGAACGCAGGATTAATGGTTTTTCAATTAATTTTTCGGCCAGTACAAGTTGAATTGGAAATCTAACAGCAAAAGAACACAAAAAAATAAAAACGACACAACAACAATGTATAACCGCAATTACGGTAGAATCGACTACGTTCGAATCCACTCGGAATTGCTAACGGTAGTGCTTGATCCAAAAATTAGTAACTTTTAAATTCGTAACTGACGGTTATACGAGACCGTTACCTGCAAGCTAAACGAACCACGATGAAATTAAACTTATTAGCTTTTTTATTAATCTTTAGTATGGTTTTAAAAATCAAAGGACAAGAAATGAACGAATTAAAAAAAGTAAAACCATATTCAATTACCTTCTCTGTTTCAAACTTAAATGAGACAGCGGATTGGTACGCACAGAAATTGGGATTTCAAAAAGTTGCCGAAAAGGACTATCCTGAATTCAAAACATCTTTAGTTTTTTTAGAACTCAACGGATATAGAGTTGAACTCATAAAAGACGGAAACGCCAAAAGTGGACAAGTTGTGAGGGATGTTCCGCCAGCCTATACTTCCAAATTCGGACAGTCACAATTTTGCTTACTTACTACGAATCTGGACGGAATTAAAACAGAATTGCAAAATAATGGAGTGAGCATTGAGTGGGAGTTTGAGAATACGGAATTAGGAGTCAAATTTTTATTTATCAGAGACCCAGAAGGTAATTTGATACAGTACTTGCAAAAGATATGAAAAAAAGCCAGCAGGTAACATTGGCTATAAGCAATTGGGTATTGCTAAAATGTAGTAGATTTTCAATAAAAACAATGCACATAAAAATAGTAGTATAAGACATTATCCGGCTCGTTTCAGAAGGAAGACCATAAGTTATTCAAAGTCGAGAGAGATGATAGCATATTCTTTGTATCTACTTTTTAACCACTTATCTATTGTAAATTAGCAATGTCAAATCAGGGTTTGAATATCAGAAAAAAAGATTTTTCTTTACATTTCAAAGTGAAACAGAAATTATAAACTAAATGATCATCTCCGAATTAAAGGCTTTTGATTTATTGAAATCTAAATTTAAGTTGAGCGAAGAAAACGCCCGTGCG
>JACONI010000089.1 GCA_014323825.1 Ekhidna sp.
TGATCATAAACAAAGCTCCGATGCCGGTTACAAATAGTTTGACGGCAATCTCCGAAGCGTGCAAGGTGGAGGCAGGTGATGTGGCTGCACCTGAAGCTACGGATTGCTCGGGAACAATCCTCACGGGCACGCATAATATCACCACCTTCCCCGTTACCTCCAATACCACCATTACATGGACTTACACTGATAATGAGGGCAATATTGCTACACAAACGCAGGAGGTGATCATAAACAAAGCTCCGATGCCGGTTACAAATAGTTTGACGGCAATCTCCGAAGCATGCAAGGTGGAGGCAGGTGATGTGGCTGCACCTGAAGCTACGGATTGCTCGGGAACAACCGTTACGGGCACACCTGATGCGGCCTTCCCGATGACGAAAAGCGGGGTCATCACCTGGACGTATGACGATGGTGCGGGCAGCACGGCTACGCAAACGCAAGCCGTGACGATTACCCCATGTGTGCTGAGTGCGGAGGAGGAGGCATCGGAAGCAGTCGTCTTTCCCAACCCTTCGGGTCGCTACGTGGAGGTGCAGTCTGCCGTGGAAAGCCCGGTACGTATCCTGAGCGTGGGCGGAGAGTTAGTGCTGAAAGGCACCACAAACACAAGGATAGACGCAGCCTCCCTGCGGAGCGGGTTGTACCTGATCCAACTGCCGGACGGGCGTTTGCTGAAGTTTGTGAAGAAGTAGAGCGTTTTGGAACCCCGAAAAGTCTTTGAGACTTTTCGGGGTTATTTTAAAAACGTTCACTGCTGTCATTCAAATCTGTCCTGAGCCTTACAGTCCGCTAAAATCCCAGTCGTCCAGGTACTTAGTAGTAAACTTCCCGGACCTGAAGCCTTCGTCATCCATCATCTTCAAATGGAACGGTATCGTTGTCTTGATACCTTCGATCACCGTCTCTTCCAGCGCACGCTTCATCTTGATGATTGCCTCTTCACGTGTCTGTGCACTTACGATCAGTTTACCGATCATTGAGTCGTAGAAGGGGGGAATTACATAGCCTGCATATACGTGGCTGTCAATTCGGATGCCGTGTCCGCCGGGTAAGTGAAGGTTGGTGATCTTACCGGGGCTTGGTCTGAAGCCATTGCCCGGATCCTCTGCGTTGATTCGTACTTCAATTGAGTGAAGTTGCGGGTAGTAGTTTCTTCCGGAGATCTTCTCACCGGCCGCCACTTTGATCTGTTCTTTGATCAAATCATAGTCGGTCACCTCTTCGGTGATCGGGTGCTCTACCTGGATACGTGTATTCATCTCCATAAAGTAGAAGTCACCGTTTCTGTCGACGAGGAACTCTACCGTACCGGCTCCTTCGTATTTGATGGCTTCAGCACCTTTGATCGCCGTATTCCCCATTCTATCTCTCAATTCTTGCGAGACGATGGGGGAAGGGGTCTCTTCGATCAACTTCTGATGTCTTCGCTGAATGGAGCAATCTCTTTCGGACAGGTGGCACGCTTTTCCGTTGCTGTCACCTATGATCTGGATCTCTACGTGATGCGGTTCTTCTACGAATTTCTCCATATACATTCCGTCATTACCGAACGCGGCAGCTGCCTCCTGTTGTGCACTGTCCCATGCTTTTTGGAACTCGCCTTCTTCTTTGATGAGCCGCATCCCTTTGCCTCCGCCGCCGGCAGTGGCTTTGATCATTACCGGGTAGCCAATTTTTTTGGCAAGGCTCATACCTTGCTCGGCAGACGCTAACAATCCGTCAGAACCGGGAATACAAGGCACACCTGCTTTGAGCATGGTTGTTTTAGCCGTGGCTTTGTCACCCATCTTACGGATCATCTCTTCACTTGCTCCGATAAACTTGAAGTTATTCTCCAAACATACACGAGAAAATTCGGCATTTTCAGAAAGGAATCCATATCCCGGATGAATAGCATCTGCATTGGTTACTTCTGCTGCTGCAATGATGTTAGGAATTTTAAGATAGGAGTCTTTTCCGGCTACAGGCCCGATACATACGGCCTCATCAGCAAATCGAACATGCAGGCTATCAGCATCTGCTTTGGAATACACAGCGACTGTCCTGATACCCATTTCCTTACAGGTCCGAATGATTCGAAGAGCAATTTCTCCTCGATTAGCTATCAATATCTTATTAAACATATCTCAAAGAGTTTAAGATGGGTCTACCAGGAAAAGTGGCTGGTCATACTCAACCGGCTGAGCATTGTCCACTAATACCTTTATGATCTTACCGGAAACTTCGGATTCGATCTCGTTGAAAAGTTTCATTGCCTCAATGATACACACGGCATCTCCGGTATTCACTTTGTTTCCTACCTCAACAAAGGCCGGAGACTCAGGATTCGCAGATCGGTAGAATGTACCAATCATTGGAGATTTGATTTCGATCAGCTTGTCAGCAGGTGCAGGTTCGCTTTTTGGAGACGGAGCTGCTTGTGGAGCCGGAGCAGACATGGCATGAGAAGCTACAGGAGTCGGAGCCGGTATCGGCTGAGTTGCAATCACTTGCTGCTTCGCACTTCGCTTGATGCTTACTTTAAAATTGTCCGTTTCAATATTAACTTCTTCCAGTCCTGATTCAGAAAGGAAACTGATAAGTTCTTGGATTTCTTTTGTCGTCATGGGTTATTCTTTGATTAAGGAATTATTTACAAGCTAAAATATCAAAAATTATTTTACCCGCTCTACATATGAGCCATCAACCGTGTTGATTTTGATGACTTCATCCTGTTCAATGAACATAGGCACCTGAATGGTCGCTCCGGTTTCTACTACCGCATTCTTGGTTGCATTCGTTGCAGTGTTTCCTTTCACGCCCGGATCAGCTTGTGTCACGGTCAAAACCACGTGCTGTGGAAGCTCACATCCCAGAATTTTTTCCTCTTCTGCATGAAACAAAATTTCTACTTCTTGTCCTTCTTTCAAGAATTTAGATGTATTGATAAAATTTTCCTCCACAGACACCTGCTCATACGTTTTGGTATCCATAAAATGATAACCAATATCATCCTGATACAGGTATTGATAAGGTCTTCTCTCAACCCGGGCAGTAGTGATTTTATGTCCTGCCGAAAAAGTGTTGTCAATAACTTTTCCCGTGGTAATGTTTTTGAGCTTAGTTCTAACGAAAGCAGGACCTTTTCCGGGCTTTACATGTTGGAATTCAATCACACTGAACAGGCTGTTATTAAATTCAATGACCAACCCGTTTTTAATATCTGCTGTAGTTGCCATTTTTTGGATATTGGATGTTAATTGTACGGTTATTCTTGATTTTTCAAAGATACGATTTAAATACATTCATAGGTGTTATGTTATTTAGGGTCGTAGGCCCACTTGAGCCAGATAGCACCCCAAGTGAACCCCCCTCCAAATGCTGCTAAAATAATATTATCTCCCTTTTTAAGCTGACTTTCGTAGTCCCAAAGACACAGAGGAATGGTTCCACTAGTTGTGTTTCCGTAATGTTGAATATTCTGCATCACCCTGTTTTCAGCCAAACCCATACGGCTGGCAGTCGCATCAATGATTCGTTTGTTTGCCTGATGAGGTACGAGCCAAGCTACCTCTTCGCTGGAGAGATTATTTCTCTCCATTACCTGAGCAGCCACATTGGCCATGTTCTTCACTGCAAATTTGAATACCATTGATCCTTTTTGGTAAGCAAAGTGTTCTCGGTTTTTGACAGTTTCTTCTGAGGCAGGTCTTCTGCTCCCGCCCGCTTTCATGTGAAGATAAGGTTCTCCCGAACCGTCAGATTTAAGTATCGAATCTTTGATGCCATAATCCTCTTCGGTAGGTTCCAACATCACGGCACCCCCGCCGTCTCCAAAGATGATACAAGTAGTTCTGTCGGTGTAGTCAATGATAGAGGACATCTTGTCTGCACCAATCACGACTACTTTCTTGTACTTGCCAGTCTCAATAAATTGTGAGCCGGTAGCTAAACCGTAAAGGAAACCGGAACAAGCTGCTTGAAGGTCATATCCAAACGCATTGACTGCTCCGATTTTATTTCCGATTATATTGGCTGTAGCCGGGAATACGATGTCCGGAGTAGTGGTACAGCAGATAATGAGATCAATCTCTTTTGCTTTCGTATTTATTTTTTCGAGGAGTCCTTCGACAGCTTTAACAGCTATCACCGAGGTCCCCTGATTTTCTCCTTTAAGAATGTGTCTTTCTTTGATGCCCGTCATAGTGGTGATCCACTCATCGCTGGTATCTACCAGCTTTTCAAGATCTTTATTAGTAAGGACATCCTCCGGAACATATCCGTGGACTCCCGTAATTGCCGCTTGAGTTTTAGGCATTTGTTTTTTTAATTAGCTTATGCTAAAACTTCTTTCTCCATTACTACTTTTCCTTTGTAGTAAAGTTTGCCTTCGTGCCAAAATGCTCTATGAGGCAGATGAGTCTCACCGGTAGTAGGACAGATTACGAAACTTTTAGGAGTTGCTTTGTAATGCGTTCTTCTCTTGTTTCTTCTGGTTTTCGAAGTTTTTCTTTTTGGATGCGCCATCTCTATTTATTTCTTAAGTGCTTCCCATCGAGGGTCTATACTTTTTTCTTTGTCAGATTCCGATGAGAATATCATCTCACCATCTGTGTCTTCATCCCGAAACTTAGGATGAAGTTTTTTCATAGGTATTTCCAGATTGATTATTTCATAAAGAAATGAATCAATTCTTATTTCCTGTGTTTTTTTCAGAATTACAAAAACATCTTCGCTAAGTTCTTTCTCTTCATCTCCGTATTTGTATATAATACTTCTTGATACGTCAATTGGGTAATCAAAAAGTTCTAAAGTTCTATCACACTCTAACTCAATAATTCCAAAGATATTAAACTTTAAGGTGATCATTGAATCAGTTTTGTTCATTAAAATTTCACAAGTGCCTTTGCCCTTGCTAACCAAGCTGTTTTTGAACTCGGTAAAAAAATTATTATCAAAACCGAAGTCAAATTTATGAGTACCATTTTTAAGGCCGAAAATGTTGATTTTGTATATTTCTAACGCTTTCATTTCACTCACCTTTTTTAAGGAAATGCAAACTTAGATAAGAATATATGTTTTATAAAAGCTTGCGGTTTTTTTATTCACTATCTTCAAACCGGTTTTCATTTCGATTACGAACTATGTCGTTAGCGAGGTAGAGTGCATTTCTAAAAGAGACCTCACTAGCTTCGTTTTTTCCGGCTATTTCAAAGGCGGTTCCATGATCCGGCGAGGTTCTGACAAATGGTAGCCCTGCAGTATAGTTTACCCCTTCATCAAAGGCCATCAACTTGAAAGGAATGAGTCCTTGATCGTGATACATGGCCAGAATACCGTCATATTGTTTGAAGGTTCCCTTTCCAAAGAAGCCATCTGAAGAGAACGGGCCCGTTATGATATGTCGTCCTTCTTTCATCTTCCTGATTGCAGGCGCTATCCGTTTTTCCTCTTCGTCACCAAGAAGTCCATTCTCACCGGCGTGGGGGTTGAGGCCCATGACTGCAATCTTAGGTTTATTAATTGCGAAATCTTTTTGGAGTGATTGGATCATTTTAGACAGCTTGGACTCAAGGAGCTCTTCGTTGATTTTTTTATTTACCTCCCGCAAAGGGATATGACCGGTGGCTACTCCGATTCGTAATCTTTCGCTTATCAAAAACATCAGGCTGTGTTTTTGACCTGCTTCTCTTGTCAGGTATTCCGTATGTCCGTGGAATTTGAACTCATCTGAATGAACCAGTTCTTTGCTTAATGGTCCTGTGGTGATTGCATTTAATTTTCCATCTTTCAAATCTTTTACCGCCGCTTGAAGTGATTTCAAGGCGCATTTCCCCCCGACTTCATTGGCTTCACCCGGAGTAATCTCCATCTTTTCCTCCCAAACGTTGATAACATTTGTCTTTCCAAATGCAATTTTTTCTATTGAATCACTTTGTTGATAGTTAAAATTACCAACTGCCAGATTTTTTCGATAGAAAGACAGCACCTTACCCGAACCATAGATAACAGGGGTGAAGTGTTTTAATATTCTGGAGTTGAGCAGTGATTTGATGATCACCTCCGGACCAATGCCATTTACATCACCAAGAGTGATTCCTATGATTGGTTTACCTTTTTTTGCAGTTGGATTTCCCATTAAGTATTGTTTATTTGATAATTCGGAATTTAATAATTAAGGAATAAGTTGGTAATTGTAAAACCAAAAAAATATTTAGGTCAACACTTTTTGAAGGATGAGAATATCGCTTCCAAAATTGCTGATTCACTGCTCAACAAAGACGATGATCTTGTCATTGAAATAGGGCCGGGAACGGGTGTTTTAACCAAATATCTTTTATCTCAGCATACAAACTTTCTTGCGTTTGATATAGACAAGGAATCCATTGATTTTTTAGTTTCCAACTACCCGGATCATGCTGCGAAATTTGTGTTTCAAGATTACCTTCATTATACTCTCGAAAAAAATATCTCAATGATAGGAAATTTCCCTTATAATATTTCTTCCCAACTCTTTTTTAAAATATGGGATGACCGAAGTCAAGTGAAAGAAGTAGTGTGTATGGTTCAAAAGGAAGTAGCGGATCGTATATGTGCTGACTATGGAAATAAGACCTACGGAATTCTAAGTGTTCTGCTTCAGACTTTCTATGATATTGAGTACCTGTTCAAAGTGCCGCCCGGAGTTTTCAATCCGCCTCCAAAGGTACAGTCTGCTGTGATTCGATTAGTCCGGAACGATGTGACTCAGCTAGGTTGCGATGAGCAGCTTTTCAAACGAATTGTGAAAGCAGGTTTTGGGAAGAGAAGAAAGACCTTGCGAAACACACTCAAAGACCTAAATTTGTCCGGTCTGGAGAGTGAAGAAAGTTTGTTGAGTAAGCGAGCCGAGCAACTTTCGGCAGATGATTTTGTTAAACTTACCACACTGGCATCAAACTAATGGAGCCCCTAATATCCTTCGAATTATCCATTGAGTTTAAGGAACGCTTTCAGCAGGCACTGGATGAGCGTGACGGCGGTTTTATTACTACGTGTCTCGAATCCGTAAATCCTGCGGATATCTCTGCACTACTTTACGAATTTGATTCGGAAGAGTGCAAGTATGTACTCAATCTGCTGCCCAAAGAAATAGGAGCTAGGATTTTAGAGGATCTTGAAGGAAATATAAGAGAAGGTTTTATACAAGCCTTTGGTGCTGCCGAGCTTGCCTCCTTTATAGAATTAATGGACTCGGATGATGGTACGGATATTCTCTATGAGATGTCAGTCCGTGATCGAAATGAGGTAATTCGTAAGATTGAGGACGAGGAGAAGGCCGCCAACTTAATGGAGCTTCTCGAATATGATGAGGATGTAGCAGGGGGGTTGATGGCGAAAGAACTCATTAAGGCTAATCTTAATTGGAACATCTTACAGACTATTGAGGAGATAAGAAAACAAGCAGAGAATGTCGGAAAGATATATTCCGTTTATGTGGTGGATGACCAGGAAAATCTTTTAGGTAAAGTTGCCGTGAAGAATCTGATTCTTGCCAAATCTAACGCTAAAGTTGCTGATATTTTTGATGAAAAGTTGATCTCGGTAGATACTTCCACCTCAAAAGATGAGGTGGTAGATGCCATGCAGAAGTATGATTTAGAGGCAATTCCTGTGGTAAATGCAAGGGGGAAGCTGGTTGGGAGAATTACCATTGATGATATTGTTGATGTAATTCGGGAGACAGCGGAAGAAGAACGCCAGTTGATGACAGGTGTCAGTGCTGATGTTGAGGAGGATGATTCGGTTTGGAAGATATCCCGTTCGCGTCTTCCGTGGCTGATTATTGGAATGGCCGGCGGCCTGGCAGGTGCCCAGTTCATGGGGTTCTTCAAGGAAGAGATTATAATCGTACCGGCATTAGCATTTTTTATCCCTTTGATTACAGCTTCCGGCGGGAATGTGGGTATTCAATCTTCCGCAATAGTGGTGCAAAGTCTTGCTAATCCGAACGTCTTTGCTAGCAGTATAGTCAAGAGGTTATTAAAAGTTTTTTTTGTTGCAATCGTAAATGGAGCCATTCTCTCATTGATGGTTTTCGGCTCTGTTATTCTCTTCATGAAAGAAGAGCCACTTGCTGCAACGGTAGCTATTGCATTGTTTTCCGTTGTGCTCCTTGCTTCCTTTATGGGGACGATTACTCCTTTACTTCTCAATCGCTTGGGGGTGAATCCGGCTCTGGCTTCAGGGCCTTTTATCACTACAACGAACGATTTGCTCGGTTTGGCTGTCTATTTTTCAACAGCACATTTATTATATAACTTATGAAAGGAAAAGGGAAGGTTCTAATTGTTGATGAAATGCATGAGAGTATCCTTCCACTCCTTAAAAAAGAAGGGTATGATCCTGTTTACATGCCGGTACTTAATCGGGAAAATATTCTTAAAATTATTCCGGATTTTGTTGGTCTCATTATTCGAAGTAAAACAAAGGTTGATCAGGAGTTGATCGACAAAGCGAAAGCATTAAAATTTGTCGCAAGAGCCGGAGCCGGAATTGATAAACTTGACAAAAAGCATCTTGATCATAAAGGGATTACAATTGTCAATGCTCCTGAGGGGAACAGGGATGCTTTAGGTGAACATGCCTTAGGTATGTTACTCTCTCTGCTGCATCGCTTACACCTCCCAAACGATCAAATCAGAAACGGAATATGGGATCGTGAAGGTAATCGGGGTATTGAATTGAAAGGAAAGGTAGTCGGTATCTATGGGGTTGGATATATGGGCAAGGCATTCGCCGAGAAATTGTCCGGCTTAGGGTGTGAGGTGATAGGATATGATAAATACTATCAAACCTTTTCCAATGAATATATTCAGGCTGTTCCATTAGATGTTTTAATGGATCGAACCGAGATACTGAGTATTCATGTCCCGCTAAAAGCGGATACGAGATGCTTGTTTGATAAAGATTATCTGTTACAATTCAATAGTCTTAGGATTTTGATAAATACCTCAAGAGGAAAAGTGCTCAAAATTGCCGATCTATTGAATCTATTAGCATCCGGTAAAATTTATGGAGCTGCTCTGGATGTCCTGGAGAATGAAAAACTTAAAACATATACCAAGGAGGAGAAGAATGCGTTAAAGAAATTATTAAACCATTCTAATGTGCTGATCACGCCGCATGTAGGCGGCTGGACGTTTGAGTCTTACGAACGTATCAATGAAGTATTAATTAAGAAATTGAAGAAGTCTTTTCAATTCTGATTTTGTAAATCATGCCCAGAATTTTTGGATTATTTACTTTATTTATCTCAAATTCCATATAATATGAAGACCCGAAAGCTGAACTGTAGCCCTAATTTACATCTTCCATAAAACAGAAAATCCCGGTAATTGAGTTTTAGATATCTTATACCATCCCCGGAACCATCCGGCCTCTTGGATGCTATTATCATGGGTTGAATTCATCTCGTGGTTGGTATCTAATAATGCGGACCCTGCCATCAGTAACGACAGTAATATTGCTGCGATCACATTCTTTCGCCTGTCTTTCGATTTAATAAAAAACATAAATATAAAATTTAAACGTCCACCTCATCCTGAGGTTTGGGAACTATTCCCGTTGGTATTCATCAATTGCTGCATCTTATTTACTCATCCCGGTCTCCGGTTCTTTTATGAGAATGGCATTTACCCGCTTTTGGAGGGCTTTCATTTTTGAACCTTTGTTTGCTGATATAATCAATTTTAACACATAATAGATAAAAGTAGAAATAACAAAATCCAGTGAATAATATGCTGATATTTTTCGTAACTGTACACACATTAATAATGACGGAATAATAAAAAGATATTCTGATCATTACACTGACTGGGAAATTGATACCTTCTTCAGGTGTAGTTTGTAACTACTACCTGTCTTGATCAGGATTTATTTGATTTCCATTGTAACTCCGGTTACTTTTTTTGCTATGCTGCCTGTTCGGATGCAAAAAATGTCTGCGAAGTGATTAAAAATGACTATTCCGAGGGCTGGAAAGCCCAATTTTGACGGGGAAGATGCAAAATGCTGAAAAGGAAAGCCCTTTGTAAAGGTTATAGAACTATTGAATGAATAGCATCTTAGTCTTTATCAAAACTTTGAGCAAGCTGGCTAAAGTTTTATATTAGATAAGGTTAGCTGTTTTTTATTTTTAACTAAAGAGCATTTCCAAGAATGAACTCATTGCATTTTTACAAATGGATTTTAATCCTCATGTTTTGTAAAGAATTTAATTATTCAAATGAGACCGAAGCATCTTTCAGTACATACATCAGCTGGTCATCGTCCGTATTATTAAGGGTGAGCTTCCCGGTAACCGTTACAGGCTTTGAAGTATATTTTATCTCTTCTTTGAGATAAGCCTCTGCCACCGTCTCCGGGCCGCTGCCACCGCAAAAAAAGCACGCAGCTATAGGCAATGAGGAAAGGATGATGTGTTTTGGCTCAAACATATTTTCAAAGGGAATGATGAAGCCTGTGAGAGAGACACTCTTACCTTCCATTTTCTTCACTTCCTCTCCGAACTTAGGCACATAAATCTCACCATACTCATCCTGAGCTATCTCGTATTTCACATCTGACATGGCTTTCCAATTTCCTGCCGAATTATCAAACTGGCCAATCACTGAAAAAGAAAGACCTAAAAGAATAAAATAGATGAGTTTTTTCATTAGCTATCGTGAATATCGGATAAGGAGATACATTTATTTGCCATCCAAAAAAACTTTTTTATTTAAAAAATTGAATCTTCATCGCTATACCCGAACAATAAATCTTAAATACCGGAACATAAAGTTATTGATTTTTTTGAGGAAGCCGATATTTTTTTATAGAGCATTTGAGTTAGCAGGCACTTGAACGAGTTCAAAATGCACAACGGGTTTTATTAATAATGACACTTTACAGTCTGAAAAAGTATGAGGTTCGTTTATATCCGTATTACTAAAATCGCAATTTTAAACCTGTGGTCATACTATGCTTTTGAGAGTGTCTCTGAGATGTTGTCACGGTACGCCAGTAATGCCGGAATCACAGAGGCAAGGAGGCCAACGACTAAACTGCCTGACATCACATAATATTCATCCATCACAAAAAATACCCTGTAGGATTGAGTGTGCTCTACGTATGAGCTGAGCATAAAAAACCCAAAGTGTGCTAATCCAAACCCAAATAAGCTTCCGATAGCAGTCAATACCAAACCCTCTATCATGATCAACCTGAAAACCTTTGACCTTCCGGCACCCATTGCCCGCATGATCGCTAATTCATACTTTCGCTCTTTTAAAGAATTGAAAAGAGCGATAAACACACTGCCGGCACTCAATACTACTATGACAATTCCTAAAATATTAACCACATCCACCCCGACTCCAATGATATTGAACAGTCTTGCTGTTTCGTAGGGTGGAGATGCCGCCTGAAGGTTACTGGTTCCATTGACTATTCTTGGTAACTGAACCGCTGCCATCGGAGATCGGTATTTGATCAATAAGGAAGTAATTTCCTGCGTTTCTAATTGCCCGGATGTAACCTCCAGCCCTAATTGTTCAAGCCGTATGATCTCCTCCGTCTCTACTTCTTTATGCTCCTCTTCGTGTTCACTATGTACCTCCCAGACACTCTCCACCGAGACAAGGACGAGGTTGTCTAACATGGATCCGGATGGGCTCAGGATACCTGCCACCGTAAAAGGATGCTCTTCATGCCCTCCGATATTTGCCGACAGACCGTGATCGCTTTCTAATTCATCTCCGATTTTCAGTTGAAGTTCAGTTGCAATGGCAGCACCTATTACTGCGGTCATTTCTTCTTCAAACCACTCTCCTTCTTTTAAACCGGCCTCATAGAGCTCCGGATATTTCCGAGTGGTTCCAACAATTCGATACCCTTTGTAACTATCTCCTAAAGAAAGTGGAATAGCGGAAGCGATCAACCTGTTTTTTGTGAGGTTGTCAGCATCTCGGAGCGCTATATTTCCGGTTGGAAAATCAATATGAAAAATATTTGCCAGTATTATCTGTAAAGGGCTGCCCTTTGCACCCACAACCAGGTCAATTCCCTGTGCATTCTTAGCAATTTCACTTTTGAGGAATGAACTTACAAGCAATATCAATACAATAATGGATACTCCAAAACCAAAAAGGAGGATACTTAACAAAGCGCTTAAAGGCTTTGCAAGTACATTTTTTATGCTGAGTAAGATCAAATTCATAAGCTCAGTTTGTTTTTGAATTTCTCTTTGACACGTCGATCATGGGTGGCTACAATCAAAGTAGCGTTTGAGTTTTCTGCCTGTTCCTGAATTAGTCTGATCACCCGATTAGCATTTTCGTCATCCAAACTTGCGGTTGGTTCGTCTGCTAAAAGTAGTTTCGGATCGCTTATTACTGCTCTTGCAATAGAGACTCTTTGCGCTTGTCCCTGGCTGAGTTGATGGACTTTTCGCTTACTTAAAGCACTAATATTGAGTTTATCCAACGCTTCTTCCACTTTCTTCAGATCCTTTCTCAAGCCTGCCAGTGTCCGGGCAAGCGCCAGATTTTCTTTTACTGTAAGCGAACGAACTAAATGCGGACGCTGAAAAATAATTCCAATATTCTTCCCCCTGAATCTGTCAAGTTCATTGCCTTTCATGGTCTTTAGTTCATGACCGTCAATTTCCAACTTTCCTTCAGAAACCTTCATCAGCCCGCCAATGAGATGAAGCAACGTTGTCTTCCCGGAACCTGAATTGCCAATAATCAGCGAATGATGACCTGTCTCAACTTCCCAGTCGGAGTATGTAATTTTGCTTTCTCCGTATGAATATTTTACACCACTAAGTGATACCATTATTTCTCTAAAGCCTTTTTAATGTATTTCTCGGGATAAGCCTCTACGAATGATCTTGTTACATTTCTTGCTTCTTTACATGTAACCTTTATCTCTTTCAATGAATAGTTATATTCCGGGACGGAAATAAACTCAGGTGCCTTCCGCTTTAAGCAGCTGTGCAAAAGTTCTTTAGAAAAAATCAGTTTTAGCTTACTAAAAGAAACGTCTGATATTTTATATTGTGCTTTCATTTTTTTCTCATGCACCAAACGAAGCCGGAGCCTTTTTCTATTGTATTGATATAAGAAAATATCCGGATAATGAAACGGCTATATGCATTATCATACAGCTTTTCTTCTGATAAATTATCCACTGATAAACACATGGATTTTTGCTTTTTATCAAGTTGAGCCGATTTGTTATATAAAATTTGCTTCATTAAACGGCATTGCTAATTTTACATGGATTTGTAAAAATAGATATGAGTTCAAAATTTTTGAACTGTCCAAAATGTAATTCTGCTCATAAAACAAATGACATTTTTCTTACTTCTATATCCATTGTAATTGTCTTTTTTCAAAAATACAAAACAATCAATCCAGTTATTATTGAGTTTTCGAATTTCCGGCTTGTTGCTAATGGGATCGGCTATGAGTAGTTGCGTCCTACACTATTGCTTGTGGGGTTTGTTGTGTGCAGTTTTTCATTTTATTTTCGGTATGGAAGAGGCCATTGTCCTTAAAATTACGGGTGCCGAAGTTCCAATATGTAATGCTAAAACCAAATTAAATTCGGTTTTAGTTTTTAGGTAAACGAAAACTATAAATGCCCCTAATATGGGATTAACTACGTATGGAATATAATATACCCAATCCTTAAAATCCGGTCTATCCTTTTCAATATTTGGAAGTTCTAAAAGGCTTAATAATTGAAGAGGTAATCCGCCACCGGCACCTATAAATATTAATTCCATATCCATCCTACTCTTCTGTTTTTAAATGCACCAATTAACTTGTTCAAGAATTGTGGAGCAACCACATTAACGAACAGGAATTCATCAAAATCTTTTAAATCTTGATTCTCATGAATAACTCTGACAGGGAATTTATGTCGAGATAGTGTTTCTAGCAACTAGCTTATCATTTTCAATCATTTGAAACCCCTTATTGAAGCTTATTTCAGGCTTAATTTCTACATTACATATTCCCGGAGTTTGTCTTGAATTCTGTCTCAGTAAAAAATTTCTTCATTGTCTTATTCGACATGGTTACTTAACCCTATTTAGCAACATCATTCAATGTGTGATAATCGTTCTTTTTATTCAAACGTAAAGGGATGAAAAAGCGCAAGACCTTGCTAAGCAACTTTTGGAAAGTTTCAAACTTCCCAAAAGTCAATGATTCGCCAAAGCGGAGAGGGCTTTTACGCTTTGTTATCGTGGTCATTTAAACCTCCAAGGTTTTCAAAACCTTGGAGGTTTTTGTGGTGCTGTCGTTTTGTTGGTTAAACCTTTAAGGTTTCTATGTTTATGCTATTCCACAAAAAAAGCCCTCACACTCCTGCAAGGGTTTTATGACAGAGATTTCGGGAAGTTTGAAACTTTCCAAAAGTGAATGATTCGCCAAAGCGGAGAGGGCTTTTACGCTTTGTTATTGTTGTCATTTAAACCTCCAAGGTTTTGAAAACCTTGGAGGTTTTTGTGGTGCTGTCGTTTCGTTGGTTAAACCTTGAAGGTTTCTATGCTTATACTATTCCACAAAAAAAGCCCTCACCTTCCTGTAAGGGCTTTATGACAGACACTTTGTTATTGTTGTCATTTAAACCTCCAAGGTTTTCAAAACCTTGGAGGTTTTGTGTTGCTGTCGTTTCATTGGTTAAACCTTGAAGGTTTCTATGCTTATACTATTCCACAAAAAAAGCCCTCAAACGCCTGCAAGGGCTTTATGACAGACACTTTGTTATTGTTGTCATTTAAACCTCCAAGGTTTTGAAAACCTTGGAGGTTTTTGTGGTGCTGTCGTTTCGTTGGTTAAACCTTGAAGGTTTCTATGCTTATACTATTCCACAAAAAAAGCCCTCACACTTCCTGCAAGGGCTTTATGACAGCGGTTTCGGGAAG
>JACONI010000090.1 GCA_014323825.1 Ekhidna sp.
TCAAAGGACGGATTGTACGATCTTTCAGGGTTGAACGAGGGTCTCTTTTTCGTTTTCACTGAAGGAGACGGAGGGCGTAAGGCTGTGGGGAGGATCGTGATAAGGAAGTAAGAAAACACCAATAAAACATAAACAGCTCCGGCATTTCTGTCGGGGCTTATCAATCACCCCAAAACAGACGAACACAGATCAACCCTCCGCTGCACCCGGAAGTTTTTTTACCACAAAGGACACGGAGGCTGTCACAAAGAAGCGATGAGAAGCAGAGAGGACTGCTACAATGCTATCGTTGTTATTTTAAACCTTCAAGGTTTTCAAAACCTTGAAGGTTTCTCTAATATCATTCATCAACAAGGGCTCCTTTTCTTCATCAAAACACGTCTGCGTTCATCAGCGAAAGCTGCGGGAGAGTGGAGAGCCTGTCGCAAGGTGTCCCGTCCTTAAAAACAAAAGTGAATGCTTCGTCAAAGTAGAAAGGACTGCTACGATGCTATTGTCGTTATTTTAAACCTTCAAGGTTTTCAAAACCTTGAAGGTTTCTCTAATATCATTCATCAACAAGAACTCCCTTTTTTTCATCAAAACACGTCTGCGTCCGTCAGCGAAAGCTGCGGGAGAGTGGAGAGCCTGTCGCAAGGTGTCCCGTCCTTAAAAACAAAAGTGAATGCTTCGTCAAAGTAGAAAGGACTGCTACGATGCTATTGTCGTTATTTTAAACCTTCAAGGTTTTCAAAACCTTGAAGGTTTTTCTAATATCATTATCAACAATGGCTCCCTTTTTTTCATCAAAACACGTCTGCGTCCGTCAGCGAAAGCTGCGGGAGAGTGGAGAGCCTTTCGCAAGGGTCTTTGGTAAATGCAATGAAAAGACCTTCAGGCGAACGTGTTGTTTTTCAAAAAAGATGGAAAATCCCATCAAAGCCTTTGAATTAGCTTTTTATTATATCAATTATGGGCATATTTAAGCTATCATACTTTGTAGTACACTTCCGGTTTTTAATAAAAGACGATGTATATAAAAATTACCCGCTCTCCCGAATGTCATTCTCAATAACATTGTTAAGAATGGAAGAGGTAACGGAAAAGAGAATGTAAATACGCAAACGATACCAATACAATTTTACGGTTCCCCGATAGAAAGACTAGCCCTTTACTATGTTCAATTGTCTTTGAGGCTTTATTTGGAAGGATTAGGGATTGGAAGCATAAAGCGTATTGCGGGTGTGAGTCACGTGAGTGTAATTAACCGGATGAAGAAGTAGGAGAAAGCATTGAGGGCTTGAGCAGTATTATAAGACTTATTTAGCTCGTTTCAGACGAAAGACCGAATGTTATTCCAAAACAATAGAGATGACAGTGTATTCTTTATATCTATTTTTTGATTAATCAGCAATGCTAAAATCGGCTATTTTTTTTTGACCTCTTGCTGCTCTAAATTGAACAAATCATTGAGCACTTCTACTAAAGTTTCAGTTTCACCTCTGCGACATGCGGCTTTTAACTCTAAAACCGGGAGTTTGATGATTTTCTGCATCATATTTTTTGTGACTAACTCTAAGAGTTCTCTCTCCTTTTCTTCTAATTTAGGATGGCGTGCCAATTCCTCTCTTCTTATGGAATCAAGTGCATTTTTCAATTTCTTAATAGTGGGAGAAACTTCCATTTCATTCTTCCAGTCTTTCAGGCTTTCAACTGATTCTAAGATGATATTCTCAGCATCAGGAATTGCCTGCTCTCTAATCATTTTTGCTTTTATCGTTCGGTCTTCAAGTTGATCAACATTGTAAAGAGAGATGCCCGGCATTGATCCCAATAGAGGATTGATACTTCTGGGAACAGACAAATCAATAAAAAGCTTTTGCGTATGCTCCTTTTGAATATGACTTGGTAAAATAATAGGCGTTTTTGAAGCGACAGTGGAGACAATGACATCATGATCTTCAACAATGCTATCCAAAGCTCCAAAGTCACTAACACTGGCATTGATACGAGATGCCAAAAATTCGGCTTTTGATCTTGTTCGATTAGCAAGGGTTAGTTTTATATTTTTCTTTCTAAGATTTTCTAAAACATATTGCCCTATCTTACCAAGTCCGATCAGTGCTATTTTAGGCATATCCATTCTTGGAATAAAAGAATCTATTATATCAACCGCAACAGAAGCAACCGAGGCCGTCCCGTCCTGTAGTCTCGTTTCCTGCACAACGCGTTTGTTAGCATAAAATATCGTATGCATGAGCCTGTGTAAAAAAGGCCCGGCTAAATTCAGATCAGCACTTAACTGATAGGCTTTCTTTACCTGGCCGGCAATTTGGATATCACCCAGAACCCTGGATTCTAACCCTAGCGAAACTCTGAACAAACGGTTTATGGCCTCCTCGGAATTTAATTCTGAGAAGTGATGCTCAAGCAGTTTTGAATCAATTCCTTTAATAGAGGAGATATATTTGATTATTTCTTTAGAAACTTTTCTTTTTGATGAATAATAAATTTCGGTACGATTACATGTAGATATGACAAGCCCCTCTTCAATATCAAATGCCTCTTTCAATTTCAGAAGCAGCTCGGGAACCTCTTCCCCGTCTTCAAAGAATACCAGTTCACGAAGTTCAACCGGTGTTTCTTTATATGATAACGCTATCGCCTGAAATTCACACATTATTACATGCAAAAATAACAGTGGCTTCATTATCTTAGTCTGGTTAAAATCAGCAATCACTTATTTAGAATTATTATAAATAGTGTTTAAATTCTTCATTAAAATTATCTCAAGGTCGTTGGAATTTTCCAAGTCAGAAGCAAGAGGAACACTGGCTATGATTTTTATCATAATCATAGCTCTCATATTAACTCAGCTTTATAAATCTTATTTAAAAGACGAGAGAAGTACTTTGAACCCTGCCGAAAAAAAAGAATTGGAAGAATGGGTGAGCCGGATACAAACTTCGGTTGCTGAAAAAGATCCGGAAGAACCTGTATACATCTCAAAATCGAATTACCAGCCACTCAAAGCAAGACCAAAATCAACAGCACCATATTTCAAAAAAAAGCCTCTTCAGAATTATGAGGAAAAAGTAGAAGTAATTACAATTATCGATCTAAACACTACCTCACCGGCAGAATTACAAAAAGTGAGAGGAATTGGCCCTACTTTTTCGGAGAGGATCATCAAATATCGAAACTTGCTTGGCGGGTTTTCTTCTACTGATCAGCTTACGGAAATTTACGGGTTAAGTGAAGAAACAATTACAGAAATTATTAAGCAATGTGAAATTCAAACGGAACCCTCTCAAATAGATATCAACTCCGATTCTGCCAAGGTTTTGGCCAGACATCCTTATATTTCTTATGATTTAGCCTGGACGATTATCAACTACAGAAAACAAAATGGGGATATTACCTCAATAGAAGATTTTAGAAAAATAAAATCAGTAAATGAAGAGGTCTTAGAAAGACTGAGACCTTATTTACAACTGTGAACCAATGCAAAAAGTACTAAAGTCATATTTACGCAGGCTAAGTAACCTCTCCGGAAATAACCGGTCGCTTCTTCTTTTACGACTACCCAAAGAGCAGCTTATTGACGTACATGACTTTCACTATGCAGGCAGCAAATCAAGTTTTACCATCCTTCAGCAGCTTATCTCTCAGCAAAAAAAAATAGTTCTCTGTGAAGAGATAGATAGTAGAAATAAAACATCTAATGAACTAAGTAACAGGTTAAAGAAAATTCAACGTATCGAAAAGTTCATCTTCGAAGAACGCGGAGCCAAAGACCTTTACGTTGGCTGGCCTTTCATAAAGGGTAAGTTCTCGGATGATTCGATCATAAGATGCCCTCTGATGTTTATTCCTGCTGCCATTCAAAAAGAAAATAATCAATGGTTTCTTGAAAGAAGATCTGAAGTAAATATCACCTTTAACAAAACGTTTTTACTCGCCTATTCTCACTACAATAACATTCCGGTAGATGAAAATCTTGTAGAGACTGTCATAGATGAATATGATAAAGAAAGCACTGTTTTTCGTACACAATTATACGAATTACTTAAAAAAAGTGGTGTTGAGATAGACTTTAACAGGGACAATTTTTCCGATGAGCTTCATCTTTTTGATACCAAAACCAAGTCGCAACTGGAATTGGAAGAAAAGACCGGCAGACTGAAGCTCTACCCGCAGGCAGTGCTCGGAATTTTTCCTCAGTCCGGTTCCTACCTGGTTCCTGACTATGTTAAACTGATAGAAAGCCGTCAATTTGAAGCCCTTGAGGATTTCTTTTTGAACAAAACAAACAATCAGAATAGAAATCAATTAGCCCTCTTTGATCGGTTAAACGAAGAAAATACCTTCACCCCTTTTTCATTGGATGCTTATCAGGAACTTGCGCTTAAGGAAATAAAAAAGGGTAATTCTCTGGTTGTACAAGGTCCCCCGGGTACGGGGAAATCTCAACTTATCAGCAATCTAATATGTGATTTTATTGCAAGAGGAAAAAATGTTTTGCTGGTATGCCAAAAAAAAGCTGCGCTGGACGTGGTTTATTCCCGATTGATGGAAAAGGAAATGCACGACTTTGTGGCACTTGTCCATGATTTTAAAAATGATCGAAAACCTATTTACGAGCAGATAAACAGGCAAATAGAATCAATTGAAGTCTATAAAAAGAAAAACAACAGCCTGGACTCTATACAATTGGAAAGAGGGTTTCTACAGGCCAGCCGCAGAATTGATCAAATAGTAGAGGAGATGGAAGAGTATAGAGAAGCGTTATTTGATGAAAAAGAATGTGGTAAATCAATAAAGGAGCTTTATCTCACAAGCAGCCCGGATATGCCAAACTTTAGTATGAATCTGGAGTATCGTTCGTTCCACTTTTCAACAATGGAAGAGACGCAAAGGAAATTCATGAGATATTTACACTACTTCGAGAAATTTGAAAAAAAATCTCACTTTTGGTCCAAAGGACCGTCTTTTGCTCAATTTATATCTCGGGATTTAGTTGGTATACTAAAAATATTGACGGAGATCAGCACCTTCGATCAAAAAATATTGAATAAGTTAAAAAGCTTTTCACCATCATCAATAGATTTCGATACATCTCACTACCTGTCAGGCAAGCTGCCTGAGTTAAAGAGCTTAGCTCAGGGACTAAAAGAGAATGTGGTTTTTAAGGTTTATAAACAACTTCATGAAGACCTGCCGACTAAAGATTTAAACTGGTTAACGCAAACCGAGCGGGTCATGATGTCTTGCTTTAGAGGTTCGGGAGTAGAAAGCACAATCCCGTCAGACCAACTGGGCAGATTTCAAGAAGTGCTAAGGTCAGCAACAAAAGCAAGAAAAAACCTATTCAGCTGGGTAAAATGGAGGCTCTTTTCAAAAGAAAAAATCTTTTTGAAAAGAGTTTTAGTAGCAAACGAATTGAAAAGTAATAAACAAGGATTTAATACAATCGCAAACCTCATTGACAACAGGCTAAACTTTGAACACTCCGCATCATTAATCAACGAAAACCCCTGGCTTCATAACTTTCCTAAAAGTTTTAGAAAAATAGACCTTCAGGATTGGTTCTATTGGCAGAAAATGGGACTGAACATGTATTCGGTGGCACAAACTGTCAGGCCTTTAAATGATTTGACCCCCATTTCAAAAAAAGACCATTCTGCTTACACGGAGGGATTAAAAGCTGTCATTAAATTAATTGAAGAAGTCTCAAAAAAACTTAGAATATGGGGTAAATACGTAAATATCCATCAGGTAAGAGCATTAATGCTTGGAAAAGAAGACCCTAAACAATCAGGAAGAATACTAAAGAAAGATTTTGATGCGCTCTGTACATATCATAAGCTGAAGGACTCGTTGACCTCCGAGGAGAGGAAGGTGTTAGATGAAATGACATCTATTTCAAACACAGGTCAGGAAGCGATAACAATTTTTAACAACAGTATCGCATTAGCCTGGATTAATCATATTGAATCTAAATATCCAAATCTTCGTGACGTGTCCTCAGGCAGACTGGATGAACTGGCAGAGGAACTAAGGGATCAGATAGAATCAAAACGTTCAGCCAGTAAGGAGATCCTTCTGCTCAAATCAAGGGAGAAAACCTATGAAGGTGTTGAGTACAATCGACTAAAAAACCGGATAACCTACAGAGATTTACAGCATCAGGTAACCAAAAAACGACGCATTTGGCCAATCAGAAAAGTAATAAATGAGTTCAGTGACGAGCTTTTTACTCTTCTCCCGTGTTGGATGTGTTCCCCTGAAAGTGCCTCAGCAATTTTCCCCATGCAAGAAAGCTTTGATCTTGTGATCTTTGATGAAGCCTCGCAATGTTTTGTAGAGCGAGGTATTCCCGCAATGTATAGAGGGAAGCAGATGGTTATCACCGGGGATTCTATGCAGCTTCAACCCAGTGAACTCTACAGAGTGAGATGGGAAGACGCTGACGATGACAGTCCCGAACTTGAAATCGACTCGTTGCTTGATCTGACAAAACACTACCTTCCCGAGGTTACACTTTCAGGACACTACAGAAGTAAATCGCTTGAATTAATTGACTTTTCAAATAAGCATTTTTACGGAGGAAAATTAAGGCTTCTACCGGATTACGATTATGTTAATAAATCCGATCCCGCCATTAATTTTATCAAGGTAAAAGGAAAATGGGAAGCAGGATTTAATGTGCCGGAAGCAGACACAATCGTCAAGCTCGCATTGGATTTTCTAAAAAATCACTCTGAAAAAAGTATTGGAATTGTAACATTCAACTATCGCCAGCAGGAATATATACTTGATCTGTTAGAGGAAGAGTCAATCAAAAAAAACATCACAATACCCTCGTCTCTGTTTGTGAAAAACATAGAAAATGTTCAGGGGGATGAGCGTGACATTATCCTGTTTAGTATTACGTATGCACCGGATGAACACAAGAAAATAAGGCTTCAGTTTGGCAGTTTAAATTTGGAAGGCGGGGAAAACAGACTGAATGTAGCAGTGACCCGGGCCAGAGAAAAAATCATCGTAGTCAGTAGTATTCTGCCACAAGAACTAAAAACGGATGATACAAAAAATGAAGGACCTAAACTACTAAAAAAGTACCTGGAATATGCCTGGAGTGTTGCTAATCAAAAATGGACACCTCATATTCCTGAGTTTGAAGAGCATCATGTAAACTGGTATCTTAGAATGAAACTGGAAAAGTTGAAATTTGAAGAAATTAAGGATTATGCGATTTCCAGGGAGCTACCCTTTGCAGACCTAGCTGTCAAAATAAAGGATGTTTACTCAGGGTTAGTGCTGACCGATGATGAACGTTACTTTCATGCACTTTCACCCAAGCAGATTTATGGATTTCAACACTTCCACCTGACCATGAAGCATTGGCCGCATATACGATTCCACAGCAGAGAGTATTGGCTTGATCAGGAAGAAACAAAGAGAAAACTCAGAAACTTCGTCAAAGTTAATTTACCCGGTCGTTATTGAAACCATCAAGGTTTTATAAAACCTTGATGGTTTCTATCCCTCCTCGTCCGGATGTAGTTTGTAAATTCACCTTCTTGCAAAGCGTTTAGGAGTTATTGTTGCCTGCCGAGTGGTCATTTTTATCCATTGAAAAGCAGAACCCTCCGGACGTTCTAGCTATACTGACTCCGGATCCTCTCTTACATCTATCTGACCCGTGACCGCAGCGGTAATCAAGGCTTCCGGATATTCTTTTAGTTTATCAATACTACCCTCAATCTCTTTTCTTGCTATATCCTGTTGTTTGAGTTTTTTTCCAAGTAATCAACAATTTCTTTCTGGTCTTTTACATTAGAATAAGCAATAGAAATTTCAGTTATTCTCCAAGAACTAATTGCCGGATAACTTACCCCAACAGATTTACTAACTATTTTTTCAATAAACCTTTGATCCTGACAGCAATATCCAAGATACTTAGAAATAAAGAAATTTTTGTCCTTAGATCGTAACACAGCAAAGCCAGTAAAGATAATTCATTCCGATTCTCAAATTTAATTTTCTCAATTGCGATTATTCCTTCAGGTTGATGGGTTTTGATTCGTTATAACGGACAATATCAACACTTTCAAGTTTGACCGGACTAACTTGGGCTTTACTTCATGGCAATGGCGGGGTACGACCCGCAGGAAGCACCAAAATTCCGGGAAAGAATGTCTGCCAATAACGGAGGAGAAGCTCCACCGGAATTTATGTCCACTCATCCCTCACGTGATACAAGGATTGATGACTTTAATGCTAACATGCCTGGCATTAGCGTATTACAATAAGAAGAGCAGATAGGCTGTAGTCTTTCACAATGTAACGGCATATCGCTGAAAAAAGAAGGTTACCTGTCCGGCATAATGGGAAAGGCATGTGTAACGTTCAAAGCAGTCTGTAGCTGCGGTTTTCGGGAATTCCACGCCCTTTTAGCAGACAACCGAAAAAAAAATCAAAAAAAAAAATTAAGCTTTATACAACAAGTTAAAATGTTTGTATATGTTTGCATTTCATACCAACTAAAATAATGAGCTATGAGCACGTTAAATAAAAAAAGATCAAAAGACATCATGAACACAGAGAACACGTTACACACGCTGCCGAAAGGGCTGTACAAACATAATTTAATGCCCCCCCCCCCCCGTTTATCACTAAAATATGCCTTCCTTGTAATTTTGATGCTATTCATCACATTCTTCGGGCAGGCGCAGACCGACCCGAAACCCTTCATCACCACATGGCAGACAACCGCTGACAACGAATCCATTACCATCCCTACCACGGGAATCGGCTACAGCTATACCGTAGATTGGGGGGAAGATGAACCTGCCGATAACAACACCTACACCGGGGATGCCTCCCATGCCTACACGACTCCCGGCACCCACACCGTAACCATCAGCGGAACGTTTCCACGTATCTTCTTTCGAGGGAACCGCACTTCAGCGGGGCAGATACGATCCGTCCAACAGTGGGGTGATATAGCATTTATTTCCATGTTCTATGCTTTCAGTCGTTGTAGCAATCTCTCCATTGCCGAGGAGGCAGGTGTCCCGAACCTTTCGGGCGTAACAGATATGTTCGGCATGTTCCAGGAATCCTCCTTCAACGGAGAC
>JACONI010000091.1 GCA_014323825.1 Ekhidna sp.
CACCCGGAAGTTTTTTTAACACAAAGGACACAGAGGCTGTCACAAAGAAGCGATGAGAAGCGGAGAGGACTGCTACGATGCTATCGTCGTTATTTTAAACCTTCAAGGTTTTCAAAACCTTGAAGGTTTCTCTAATATCATTCATCAACAAGAACTCCCTTTTTTTCATCAAAACACGTCTGCGTCCGTCAGCGAAAGCTGCGGGAGAGTGGAGAGCCTGTCGCAAGGTGTCCCGTCCTTAAAAAACAAAAGTGAATGCTTCGCCAAAGCGGAGAGGACTGCTGCAATGTTATCGTTGTTGGTTAAACCTTGAAGGTTTCTCTAATATCATTCATCCACAATGGCTCCTTTTCTTCATCAAAACACGTCTGTGTCCATCAGCGAAAGCTGCGGGAGAGTGGAGAGCCTTTCGCAAGGTGTTCCGTCCTTCAAAAAACAAAAGTGAACCCCGAAGGAATGCAATTGAGTTGATATTTATCTCATTTGTCTTTTTCAAATCCATCCGGAGATATCTTTTTTAGCAAGATGAAGATATAACAGATGGCAAAAGATTTATTTTTAATTTACTACAATAGGTTTATAGTTACCCTTATTTAATATGTGCGTTTTTATACTTAACGATTCATTGAACCCGGATTAAACTATAATTTACTCAACTCCTCCGAATACCCTCCGCTCAGGATAGGAAAGCGGTACCATGAACGGGGATCAACGTTGAAATCATCAAAGTGAAAGCCGGGAGCGTAACGTTCTCTTTTCCATTGGTGCTGTGTCCAGAGGCGATAAAATTTCTTTATCCCGCTTTTGAGAAATTCCTCATCATATTTCTCTTTAAGTGAATTGAAAACTTGGCACGGAGATTTTCCTTTCAGGATCGCTTCCCGCTCAATGTTTAACAATACCTCGTAAGGCATGAGGTCCTCTTCATCTGTCTGATGCCGGTCGGGAGGACGCAGTTCTGCTGTAGGAGTGAGGCGGTTGACTGCTTTTAAGCCATCAAACCCCAGTTCTTCCTGAGCATATTTTAGCCATTGCAGGATAAAGTACTTGCTCACACCTGCGATAGGAGAGAGGCCCCCGCTGGTATCTCCGTCCATAGTAGTATAGCCCACATCCCCCTCGCTTCGGTTGGAAGTGGCTAAAAGAAGTTTATTCTCCAGATTAGCCAGCATCCAGATAACAGGAGATCGGGAGCGAGCCTGGATATTTTGGAGGGTGATATCGTCCTGTTCCCAGTTAAGCTTTCTACCGACAGCGCTTTCAATGGAGGAAGAGTAAAGGTTCACCACCTTATCAAGAGGCCAGTCATGGAAAGTAGCACCCAGGCTCTCAGCTAAATTTTTGGCCGCATTAAAGGTATCTTTAGAAGAGTTCTTGGTGGCCTGGTAAGCAGTGGTGAGCAGTTGTTTAGTGATTTCTTCCACGCTTTCGCCTGCTAACTGAAATCCAAGTTTCTGTTCCAGTGTGGCTTTGCCCAATTGTTGCAGGGCCGTTTTAACAGCAAAAGCGATAAGCGTAGCGATGGTACTGCTATCGGCACCGCCGCTCAGTGACAACACAAATCCCCTGCTGCGGCTTTTTCTGCAATAATCAAACAGGGCCAGACCTGCGGCATGTGCAAACTCTTCCTTGGGATCACTGTAGGTCGGTTTGATGTTAGGGATAGCCTCATCCGTATCAAAATCAACCTCTACAGTCAACAATTTAAAATCGTGAAACCACAGCCGGTGATTCCTTCCGATAAGGGTTCCTTTTTGCGCAATCAATACATCTCCATCGTATATCATTCTGCCGGCTTCATTTCCCAGTAGGTTGCAATAGAGGTAAACACAGTTAAATTTCTCGGAACTGTCAATCACCAGAGACTCTCTGAAGTCCGCTTTATGAAAGGCAAAGTGAGAGGCACTGGGATTGAGAATAAGATCAACACTTTTACTTAATAGCTCACAAGGTCTGTTCGTTTGCCAGGCATCTTCACAAATCTCAAAGCCAATCGTAAGGCCCTGTTCCTCAACGGTAATATGCCCAAAAGGATACTTTTGACCATTCATCTCAAGCATGATTACCTTATTGGCTTCCCAGGCAGTAAACCATCGGGGCTCATAATGAACTCCGTCATTAGCCAGCTTTTGTTTGGCGTAAAAACCTTTGATCTCACCGTTTGAAATAAAGCACGTGGTATTATAATTTTTACCATTGAGCCGATAAGGTAAACCCACCGCAACAGCAATCCCACTTGTAAGAGTAACAATCTGTAATAGCTTTTCTAAGGCTGTTTCAGGCAGCCATTTACTTAAAAAAAGATCTTCGCAGCCGTATCCTGTTATGCAGAGTTCGGGTAGACAGAGAATAGCTGCACCTTCTTCTTTCGCCCGGTGAATAGCCCGTTCAATGTTCCCGAGATTATTTGCCCAGTCAATGGGTGTTTGATTGAGGCAGGAACCTGCTAGTTTAAATCTGGTGTTCATTTGCTTAGTAACCTGAATGTAATATGATAAGAATCGGCAGCTTAAACCGGATAGTTGGACAGCTAAATTCGGTAACCAAGTGTAGTTAAAAACTACACCTCCCCGTCCGGTTTTTTTTGAAGCAGTCTCACTTCCATTTCGTGTCTCTCCTTTTCCCGCTCCTCCTGCTCCTTTTCCCTGTTATTTCTCTTTAAGGCAAAGATAAGCGTCACAATGATGTAAGATATGGTTACCAAACCGGTGATAATGGCCATCCAGCCTTCAAGGAGTTTTAGACTCAACAAACTAAAGATAGCCACAAGCATGACATCCGAAACATCTCTCATACTATTTCAAAGATACAAAAAAATCCTACCCCCGGCCTTCGCCTTGCAATGCCTTTTACTTCGGAAGCCCATAAGCATAGATTTTCTCTTCATAAGAATCTGCCCCCCGCAAACCCAGCCCATCAGACCCTAAGTGAACCGCTCACCCCAAAAAATACGTTGATCGACGTATTAATTTTTACCCATTCTCCGGACACTCAACGCACATCAACGGGATATGTAAATAGCCCCAAAAGCTGCCGAAGAGCCTGAGAGCTAAAAACCCACGCGCATTTACGGCCTGTCTTTTTCGCTTCGACCCGTCCGCCGACCCTTTGACCGCCGATCTCATTTCTTTGACTTCCGACCTCTTTGTCCGATTTCGGATAAAAATGCCTGCGGGACGGATAACAATAACCGCTGAATGCTTAACAATGAGATTCGGAAAAGCAGCCGGGCAATGAAAAAATATCCGAGTAAAAGCAAACAATAGTTTTCTTATAAGTTCATTCTAACTTTATGCGCTCATGAGCGAAAAGGAATACGTGTTGATCGAATTGCCCAACGGCATCAGGGTCATTCATAAACAGGTTTCAGATACAAAGATTGCCCACGTTGGCATCATGCTGGATATTGGAAGCCGTGATGAAACCGTAGAAGAACAGGGGCTTGCACACTTTCTGGAGCACATGGCTTTCAAAGGGACTAAAAAGCGTAATTCCTTTCATATTATTAACCGATTGGAGTCGCTGGGGGGTGAACTTAACGCCTATACAACGAAAGAAAAGATCTGCTTTCATACAACGCTTCTGGACATTCATGTGGATAAGGCCGTTGAGCTTTTAGCAGACATTACTTTCAACGCTACTTTTCCTGAAAAACAGATAGAAAAAGAGCGCACGGTCATTTTGGAAGAAATGAGTATGTATCAGGACACCCCGGAAGATGCTATTCAGGATGAATTCGATGAGCAGCTTTTTCCTAATCATGCGCTTGGAAGAAATATTCTTGGAACAGAGCAGACGGTCAATTCATTTACCCGAAAAAATTTCCAGGCCTTCCTGGACCGTAATCTCAATACGGAAAAGATCATTCTTTCCAGTGTAGGAAATTATCCGGCAAAAAAGATCCTACGGTTAGCGGAAAAGTACATTAAGGCTATTCCCCACAAAAATCATACGCCTCAACGATCATGGTTTAATGACTATACTCCCTCCGGAAAAGAAATAAAAAAACCGGTCTCTCAGACGCATTTTGCAATTGGGCTTCCAAGCTTATCCGTTAAAGACGAAAACCGTATTCCCTTTTCCTTTTTGGTTAATCTTTTAGGCGGCCCCAGCCTGAGTTCAAGACTAAATTTAAGTCTGAGAGAGAAGCACGGTCTTGTTTACGGAGCAGACGCAAGCTATACACCCTATCTTGAAACCGGACAGTTTGTAATCTATTTTGCAACAGACCCTAAGAACCTTAAAAAAAGCTGGCAAATTGTTCTAAAAGAGATCGAAAACCTGAAAACCAGGCCTCTTGGAAATCTTCAGCTTCACAAAGCCAAAAACCAGATTAAAGGGCAAATGGCACTTTCCGAAGAGTACAAAAATGCCATCATGCTGATGATGGCCAAAAGTCAGCTAGACCTCAACAAAGTTCCAAACCTTAATACCGTATTTGAAAAAATTGATGAAATCACCTCTTCAAAAATTCAGGAATTGGCAAGGACATGTCTGCCAATCGAGAAAATGAGTTCGCTAACCTATTCTTCCGAACAGTAAAAAAATCTCCGTAACAAAGGTTTGGTGAGATAAGTCATCCTATCTTTACTTCTATGGAATTTTTACCTGAAAATCTTCAAAAATATGTGGAAGACCACTCCGATCCTGAATCTGATTTACTGAAGCAAATCAACAGAGAAACTCATCTCCATGTTTTAAAGCCGCAAATGCTCTCCGGTCATCTTCAGGGGAGAGTTTTGTCTATGCTTTCAAATATGATCCGTCCCAAAAATATTCTTGAAATCGGAACCTATACCGGTTATGCTACGCTCTGTCTGGCAGAGGGATTAACGGAAGAGGGAAAGATTGTTACCATTGATAATAATGAGGAGCTTTCGATTAAAACTAAAGAATACTTCAAAGGATCAAAGTTTAAGGATCAAATTGAAATGAAAGTTGGAACTGCGACAGAAATCATTCCCCAGCTTAATAAATCATGGGATCTGGTGTTTATTGATGCTGATAAAGAAAACTATTCAAACTACTTTGATTTAGTGATTGACAGGATGAACACTGGAGGTTTTTTAATTGCGGATAATGTGCTTTGGAGCGGTAAGGTTTCAGACACCTCAAAAAATGATGGCACCACCGAATCCATCCGGAGTTTTAATCAAAAAGTGAATGCAGATGCCAGAGTCCGAAACGTTTTGTTCCCAATCAGGGATGGATTGATGATAATGAGGACATTATGAAGACAGACCACAGGGGTTTGACGACAACAGCCGGAAGCATAAAAATAAGAAAATTGTTGATCATCATATTATGGATTTTCTCTCCTGTATTCGGTATTGCACAGCAAGTTCCCGGCGAAATGATGATAGGAGATTTGAAACTCCATATCAACGAGAGTGCCAGAAAGCAAATTCAGCAGGAAGTGGACAGATTAAAACGCAGCCCTGCTTACTTTGATATCTTGGTAGATCGAGTGAACCTCTATTTTCCATTTATTGAAAGAGAACACCGGAAGAGAGGTGTTCCCGATCAAATCAAATTCTTAGCTATCCAGGAAAGCGCACTAATATCTGATGCGGTGTCTTCCGCCAATGCAGTAGGCTTTTGGCAGTTCAAAGATTTTACAGGTCGGGAGGTTGGATTACAGGTAGACAGAAAAGTAGATGAGCGTCTAAACATCGTATCCTCTTCAGGCGGTTCTGCAGAATACTTTAAAACCAATAATTTTTACTTTGATAATTGGGCATACGCCGTAATTGCATATCAGGCAGGAGCAGCAGGTGCCAAAAAACATATCAATGAGAAGTACTACGGTGCCAAAAAGTTAAATATAACTAAAAACACTTACTGGTATTTAAAAAAATTCATAGCTCATGTGGTTGCATTTACACCTTCTGTTGGCCTGCCTCATGCTGAGGGAATTTGGTTAGATGAAGTAACGAATGCAGGCGGGAAAAGCCTTGAGCAAATTGCTAAAGAGCATAAAGTCGATATTGAAGAACTTAAAAAATATAATAAATGGCTAAAAAAAGGAAGAGTCCCAACGGATAAGACTTATTCAGTGCTCATTCCCAAAACCGGTTCCAGACCTGAAAATACCATCGCATCAAATAATAATGTCAGGCTTAAAAAGAAAAAGCCGGAAGAGAAAATTTACCCCACTGAAATCAAACCCGGCATATCAAAATCAGATCGGGTAACCATCATTACCCTAAATGGTATCCCGGCGATCCTGTCCGGGGATTCCGATAACATTCATTCCATCTCAGCACGTGCCGAAATTAGCGAAAATAAGTTCAGGAAATATAACGACATGTTTTTGGGGGATCGTATTGAGCCTAATGAATTCTACTATATCAAAAAGAAAAAGAGGAAGTCGAAAGTTGGAATTCACATCGTACAAAAAGGAGAGACTTTATGGGAGGTTTCCCGGAAGTATGGCATTAGGCTAAAAAAACTCGCAAAGAAGAATCGCATAAGTATGATCGATCCGTTAAAGGAAGGCCGGGTGTTATGGATGGATAAAACCAGACCTGCCGGTGAGCCTGCTGCCTACTATAAGGTAGAAGATACAAAAGAAGTAAAAGATGAGTCTGAGGCAGATACTGAAGAGATAAAGCCCATTGAAGTTCCCTACGTGGACAGTTCAGCGGAGCGGCGGAAGGTGAAAATCCATACGGTTGCCAAAGGAGAATCACTCTGGAGCATATCCCGGCTATATGAGATTAAAGTTGATGATATCTTACGTTGGAACGAACTCCCGGATCCGAATGCGATCAATATTGGTCAAAACATTCAGGTAAAAGCACCGATTGAGGAAGCATCGGCAGGAAAGAGTATCATAACACATACGGTCAAATCCGGCGAGACCATGTATGCGATCTCAAGGAAGTACGGTATGACAGTAGATGAGATAATGGATCTCAATGAAATGGAGACCTTCAACCTGAACGCAGGTCAGGAACTCAAGGTCTATGGAGAAGATTAGGATGATCATTAAGTTTACTCCAAGTGTAATAGAGATATAATGCACTTTGTGTGCTATATTTAGTTGTTGGGATTAAACCATCCATTCTTTAAAGCTTACTATAATGTAATTTTGAATGAAATTCAAGAAGATGAATCTGAAGCAAGTAATCTAAAAGACAGGATTATTAAGGAAGTCATTGATAGCAAAAATTGAAAATTAAAACTACCTCCAACAAATGATAGCTTGAATCATCTCAAATCAAACGAATAACATAGTTTTTCTATTATTAAAACAAATGAGTTAATTTTATAGACAAATGTCCTAATATATGGAAACTATAAATATTCAAAAGCAATTATCTGAGGAACTAACTTCCTTTCTTGAGAATACAAAAGCATACGAACATGTTAATATTCCTGACAAAATAGATTACAGCGATTTCCTGAAAAGCAAAATGCTAATTGTATTCGCAATCAGAAGTGGATTACCATACTCTATTTTTAATCTCATTCAGAGCTATAGTCCATTTTCACTGCAAGAATGGTCCGGATTTTTAAATATTTCCTATAAATCTCTTCAGAGATATAAAGCCATGAACACCAGATTTAAACCTTTATACACTGAGAAAATATTTGAACTTGCTGAAATACTAGATACTGGCGTGGAAGTATTTGGTGACTTTGAAAAACTAAAACTATGGCTAACTGCTGAGAATTATGCTCTTGGCAATTTGAAACCGATTGAACTGTTAAGAGATTCTTACGGAAAGGATTTGGTACTTGCCGAATTGACTAGGATAGATCATGGAATTCTAGTCTGATGGAGGTGTTCAGACTATCAAGATTAAAATATACTTCAGAATTATCCGGTAAAGGAGCAGCTATTAAAGGAGCCAGGTGGAATAGTGCCGGCACCGAGATGATATATTCAGCTTGCAACCGATCTTTGGCAATGGCGGAAATAGCAGTTCATTTTTCATTGGCAGCAATCCCTGATGATTACTACATGTTGACTATTTTCATTCCGGACAATACTTCAATAAAAACAGTACAGACCAAAGATCTTCCGGATAGGTGGAGTCAGTTTCCTCACAGTAAAACCACTCAGAAATACGGAGATAATTTCATTAACAGTAACGAATATTGTTTACTCAAAATACCCTCAGTTGTAACAAAAGGAGATCATAATATCTTGATAAATCCCTTTCATGTTGAATTTCCTAATATTAAAATAATATCAAAGGAAAAATTCCCATTCGATGAAGGGCTGTTTTCTCCATAAAATTCAGGCTGACAAAGGAGCAATAATTCTTATGTGACTCTTATGTGACTAAAAATACTGAATATGCTATTTTTGCTCTAAAATTCAACTTTTTTATGTGATTATGAACGAACGTGAGCAAAATATACTATTAAGTGAACTGAGAGGATTGCCCGCAGAAACGGAATGGGTTGAATTCAAAACCAACAATGATCAAAAACTTGGTGAATACCTTTCTGCTTTATCAAATGCTGCCTGTATACACGATAAACCTTATGGTTATTTAGTCTTTGGAATTGAAGATAAAACTCACAGGATAGTAGGAACAGATTTTGATCCGAATACTAAGGCCAAAGGAAACGAGGATTTAATCCCTTGGTTAGCTCGGCTATTAAACCCTCGGATACATTTTGAATGCTACATTTTAAATCACTTTGAAGGACGTGTAGTGATGTTCAGAATCAAAGCAGCCACTAATACGCCCGTGACATTTCAGGGATTGGCATTTATACGAATAGGATCTTACAAAAAAAGACTTTCCGAATATCCGGAAAAAGAACGACTCATCTGGACTAAAAAACCTACAGTTCAATTTGAAAACGAAATAGCCAGGGAAAATTTGAAGGTTGATGATGTCCTGAAGCTGCTTGATTATCCATCATATTTTGATATGATGAACTTACCACTGCCCTCCAATAAGGAGGGCATTATCGAAAAACTGAAACAGGAAAGACTTATATCCAAAGAAAATTCTGTCTATAGCATAACAAATCTTGGAGCTATACTTTTCGCCAGAGAAATTGAGCGTTTTGAAACGTTAGAAAGAAAAACTATTCGGGTTATTATCTATGACGGTAAAAATAAGCGAAAAACAATAAAGGAGCAAATAGATAAAAAGGGTTATGCAGTAGGATTTGAGGGTTTGGTGGATTATATTGATGATCAACTTCCAACTAATGAAATAATTGACAGTGCGCTGAGAAAAGAGGTGAAAATGTATCCTAAACTAGCAATTAGGGAACTTGTAGCAAATGCAATCATTCATCAGGATTTTAGTGAACGAGGGACCGGACCAATGATTGAACTCTTTTCTGACCGCATAGAGATCACCAATCCGGGAAAGCCCCTAATCAATACGCTGCGTTTCGTTGACCACAACCCTCAATCAAGAAATGAAAAGCTGGCACATTTCATGAGACGGCTCAATATTTGTGAAGAGCGGGGCAGTGGAATAGACAAGGTACTTTTTGAATGTGAGTTTTTTCAACTGCCGGCTCCAAAATTTATTGAAGGCGAGAATTACACCAGGATTATTTTGTACTCTCATAAAACGCTTAGGCAAATGGATAAGGAAGATAAAATCAGTGCTACTTACTTACATGCTTGTCTCAAGGTTGTTTCCGGAGAAAACATGACAAACCAATCTTTAAGAGAACGATTTGGAATTGAAGAAAAAAACTATTCAATAGCATCTCGAATACTTTCAGAAACTATTAAATCCGGACTAATCAAAGATTATGACCCTGAAAGCAGTTCAAAAAAGCATGCTAAGTACGTCCCGTTCTGGGCATAGCTAATGTGATGCTTATGTGACTGTAGTAATCAAAACCTGGCTAAATCAGACTTTAAACCCGATTTTTATGTGATTGAAGTATCACTAAACTCTATTGACTAACTTAGTTATTTGCAGAGTGGACTACGAACAGATACTTCAGTAGATATTCAAAAAGTCCGGAGCTACATGCCACATCAGACAGCAATACGCAATTGCTCCATCGCTTTGTCATACGATTTCATATACTCCATGTACAGATGGCTCCAGTCGAATCGCTCCGACAAGTCTTCACATCTGTTTCTCATTGCTATTCTCTCTTTCCTTGAGGTCTTAACTACCCGATAAAGAATATTTGCTAAATCATCTGCGGCAGCATGATAATCCTTTTGGCTCCGCTCTACTACAAACAGACCATGATCCTCGTCAGCTATATCAATGTTCTTGGAGTAATCTCCAAACCCCGCTAAATCCGAGGTCACAGTAGCAACCCCCCTGACTAAACATTCAAGAGGTGTATATCCCCACGGCTCATAATTACTTGGAAAAATTCCCAGATGACATCCTCTCACAAAATCCCCGTATTCCATTCTGAAAAGTGGATTGGATGAAGAGATAAACTCCGGGTGATAAACAAATTTTACCCTGTCGTCCTTATGATTGAGCAGGTTGGCGTTTCTTAAATAATTTAATACATCATCGGATGAGTCATCGTGCATATTATGTGTAACGATGCCCGGAAGTTCACCCGATTTCCAGGAACGTATCGTCCTCCGATATCTCAGTTTCCAGTAATCATCTACAAACTCATTTAACGGAGGAACTCTGTGATCTTGCTCATTTGTTGCAGCGTGAAGAAAAAGACGTTCTTTAAGTTGTTGAACTATAGAATCACAATTTCGCTCCACTTCTTCCATCATGGCCCTTGAGTTTAACACATTAGGATTTACGGAATGAACCGGCCTTTTTGTGACAATGAACATGACCACCGTCTCTTTTGCACGCTCCTGCTTCAATCTCCAGTTCAATCGTGCTAAAGCCTCAAGCGTCATATCGTAACCCTTATTTTGATACTCATAGCGGCCCGAAGTAAAAAAGAAAAGTGTTTTATCCAGATCGAATGCATAGGACTGAAAGAAGTGCCCCATGACAAAACGCTGAATCATTGACTTGAAATTTTGATGGACATTCTGCACCTCATGAAGTACGTTATATCGCTCTACATTAAAACCATTCGGTAAAACATGGTCAGGGCTTCTTCCCAAAAGATGCAGACACTCTTTGCCAGTCACCTGACTTACAGTGGTGAAAATATGTGAACCATGAGCACATGCTCTTTCTAATCCGGATACTGCACCGATATTAAAGTGCTGCGCTTCTTTTCTCCAGTCAAGAAACGGAAGATGATCATAGAATGCAGCATCATTCATGGCCAGGTACCTCCCTAAAATGGTGGCGTGCGTGGTGAAGATTAACCTTGCAGGTACTTGTTCCTTTCTCAGGTCGGGGATCGCTGTGCCTGCCATCCACTCATGAAAGTGAGCAAGAATGGATGTATCCTTCTCAAGTGCAAGCCTTGTGATTTCTGAGATAAAGATTTTCACCAGATATCCAAAAGCCATCACCTGATCCAATAAATAATTATGATCGTCAAATTGAATGTGATGACTCTGATAGTAAAAATACTTAATATCACCCAATTTGTGCATGACAGCATGAATATCAAGCAATACAACTGTCGGCCGGCCGGAAACAAGCCACGTGCCAAAATGAATATGATAACCCATCTCCTGCATTCGCTTTACGGCTTTACCGGCAAGCGAATCATCCGGTGGAAGCAGTTCAACATCGGTGACAGTACTTTCGTCTAAGTAAGGGCCTAGCAGTGTATAAGCTTTGTCCCATTGATCTTTTGCGGCAGGCACTTTAGACCTGATAACGGTGTAAATACCTCCCACCTGGTTACAAACTTCCCATGCTGTTTCTACTAAATACCTTTTCTGAACTTTCTTTTGCTTTGTCATTTAATTTAAACTGAATTTAATGTAATAATAAGTATCAGAGCGGTAAAATCAAGCAGTGCCTTAAATCTTAGCGGAATAAAAAAATTCCTATAATTTGAAAAACTTTAAACTCATCATCATTGAATTTCACTTTTCTCAACCATGGTTTCTTTTCAGCACCAACATGGTAACCACTCCTTTTTAAATTTATCTATATTTTTAGTAAAAAAACAGACGACCCCTTGACAATTAAATATTTTTATCCTTACTTTGTATTTTAATAAAAAGGGTTTAACCTTGCAACTGAAATTATTTTTTTTAATTAACATTTTTATATTATGAGTTTATTGAAGTTATTTATCAAACAAGTTACTGACAAATTTATGCCCCCCCCCCCCTATAGTTAAACTTATTCCAAAAATTGTTCTATTTATCATCACGGGGTTGGTGCTGTCCGCCTGTGGGGACGATGACAGCGGAGAAAAAAATACCCCGCCAACCATCAACGACCTGACTTTTTCTATCGCCGAAGATGTACCGATAGGAACGGTGGTGGAAACCGTTGAGGCAACAGATGAGGAGCAGGATGCATTGAGTTTTGCCATTACCGAGGGTAATACGGACGAGGCGTTTGCCATAAATGCCGAGTTAAGACAACTGGTCACGGCTAAAAAGCTCGACTTTGAGACCGCTCCGAATTATACACTCACCATAACCGTCTCCGATGGGGAACTATCGGCTACGGCTGACATTACCATCAATGTTACTGATGTAAATGAAGCGCCGACTATTGCCGATCAGACCTTTTCCGTACCCGAAGA
>JACONI010000092.1 GCA_014323825.1 Ekhidna sp.
TGTCGGTTAAGGCACAGGATAAGTCGATTCTTTAGGCGAACATGTTGTTTTTCAAATCAAAGCCTTTGAATGAGCCTTTTATTACATCAATTATGGGCATATTTAAGCTATCATACTTTGTAGTACACTTCCCAAATATTCTCACAAATAAACATATTTGAATAACAATTAAAATTTTTTAACCTTTCTTCCGAATGAAGGTTAGTTAGCCATGATTGAAATTAAAAAGCACTCCGGCATTTATACATTAAGCGTAATGCAGAAACTGCCCATTGGGTTGTCTGAAGCTTGGGATTATTTTTCTACTCCGGTAAATCTTGCTGATATTACTCCTGCTCATATGGGCTTTAAGATTACTTCAGAGGTGCCCGGTAAAATGTATACGGGTCAAATCATTTCCTACAAAGTGGCTCCACTTCCCGGAATAAAAACAAATTGGATAACGGAGATTACTCATATTGAGAAAAACAAGTTCTTTGTAGATGAACAACGTTTTGGCCCTTACAGTATGTGGCATCATGAACACCATTTTGAGGAAGTAGACGGAGGAATCATGATGACTGATAAAGTTTCCTACAAAATTCCTTTTGGGTTTCTGGGCCGCATTGCTCAATCACTTTTTGTGAAAAAACAACTTACCGGAATTTTCGAGCACCGAGTAAAAGTACTAAAAGAGAAATTTGGCGAATAGCTTCTTGCCTTTATTGAAAAAGCCGAGCGATAAAACCTGCTCTTTAACCAAGGAAACTTACTGCGTTTTAAGAATACATGCCTTAAAAAACTCTAATTCTTAATTATCTGTTGTATTTATCACTATGAATGAAGAGAGATATTAAAAAAAGCATATTGTCTCAAAAAGTATGTGCTGATATGGTCAAAATATGCACTTCTCTACATTGAAAGATAACTTGCTTTAATTTCTTTATCATAAAGTGTTAGTCCTTCATAATAAAAGAACACTTCACCCGGAATTCCATACTGTCGATTAAGTGCTATCTTATATTGCACCAATGCTTTTGAGGGACTTAAGACACCTGTCGCCTTGATCAAAATACCCGGATAAAAAAGGTACATGTGTGCTGAGTCTACGTAATCGATCGTTGCTTCGAGTGTTCTTTTATAGCTTACAGAGTCTTTTCGATACACCTGAGGACAAATCATATCTACATACCCTCCTTCCAGCCAGGAAGGCCAGTCTTGGAGGTATTCCACCTTACTCCACGGATAGATACTGGGAGCCATAGAAACAATGCAATCGGGCTTCCTTTCTTTCACATCCTTGTATAATTGATTCAAATAGGTATTTAGTTTTTTTGCCCGCCAATCCACCCATGCTTCGTTTTTATAATCTTCCGGAGGGAGACGGCCATCATGTTCCTGCTGATACATCGCCACAGTGAGGGAATCGTATCCACCTGAGGATGGCATAGCGGGCAGACGATCATCGCCCTGAATTCCATCAATGTCATATTTATCTACCACTTCCAACACCAGCGAACTGATAAACTCTTGCACCTCGGGATGGAGCGCATTCATCCAGTCAAAGCCGTTTTTTACACACAATTCTCCGGAGGAGGTAATGCATGACCAGTTTGGTTTTTTCTCCAGAATAGGCCCTCCTTGCTGCTTATATGATGATGAAAAACCAAACTCAAACCATGCAATCACTTTGATCCCTTCCTTATGTGCTTCTTCAATTAATTCGCTCAGAGGATCCCTTCCGTTATTATTCGGATCCAGCTTTGGATCCAGAGCGACTCCTAAAAAATCTTCCATAGTACGGCTCCTGTAGATGGTAAGCGCATCATTCCAGGTCACTACGAAAAGTGTATTTAGCCCCAACTCCTTGCTGTAAGCTACTGCATCTTTTATACCCTCAAACGAAAAAAGTGCATCACTCGCAATATTCGTAAGCCAGGTACCTCTAACCGGCTCATCATAACCTATTGGAAATTTAAGCTGTTCCTCTTCCCGGCGAGCAGTATGATCAGGGGTAGAGCAACCGGTAAGTATGGAAAAAAAGATCGTGAATAATAAATGGCAGAAATGCTTCATTACTTAAAGGATTATCGTAAGACTATTTTGAGTTGTGGTAGCAAAACATTGATTACATTAAAGATTTTTTGGCCGTTTTCTATAAACCAAAAGGTCGCTATTATTAACCGCCACAACCAAGAAAACATATTTGCCTGATTTAATAAAAACAGCATCACGTATGTCACCTGCTACCGGCAAAAAAGTACCATTTAGTGTCGGCTGTTTTACTTCACCTTCATCAAACGATATAAAGGATATACCAGGGTTTGCATCGAATTTTCCGGTACTCACTCTGGCCATAGATTGATTCCCTCCATAAATTAGTACAGAAGGGTCTTGCCAATCTGTTAAAATAGCATAAATGGGACTAAACTGTGCTTTTAGCGGAAGAGCGTTCATCGTGAAATTACCTTTTCCATCGTTTTCCATCCAAACAGACTCCAGAACATTGACTGAAAGCGTATCCACACCCTTCAATTCATCTTCTTCAAAAAAATCAACTTCTCCTGACTTAGCAAAAGAATGATAGTCGGGAAATTTACGTTTCCAATGACTTAATTGCCCCAACAGCTCATCCCTGCTTAATGCAAACTCATTTTCACCGTTTATATAATAAAACATTAGAGGATCGATGCTTCCATTTGAATCAAAATCTTTGTAAAGAAGCCTGATTGGCTCCTTCCTTGTTGCTCTAAATGCACTGTTTTTACCGAAATTGCCAACCAATAGGTCTATATCACCGTCAGCATCTATGTCTGCCGTTTCTAAGGTATTCCACCAGCCTGATGTTTGATTAGCAGGCCGGATTTCAGACAACTTAAATTGATGTCCTTGATCATTTAATAACACAAGTACATTCATCCATTCCCCGGCAACGATTAGATCAGGGTACTGATCGCCATTCAAATCAGCAAATGATGAACAGGTGACCATTCCCGGATTTACAAGCTCGTGAGCAACAGCATCGGTCTTGTCCTGAAAGACCCCATTATCATTTATTAGGATAAAACTTCCGGGGCTTAGGGGATATTTACCGGGGATCAGCCGCCCTCCCACAAAAAGATCGGTATCACCGTCTAAATCAATGTCAGCGGCTGATACCGTAGAACCGCTGCAAGTCGGGAGCCTTGACATGGAGAGGGTATCCTTTGAAAAACCTCCTTTTCCATCGTTGAGATAAATTCTATCGCGTAAATGAATATCCTGCTCCGCAAAGTCGCTGCCTCCACTCACTACATACAGATCAAGATCTCCATCTCTATCGAAATCAAAAAATACTGCGTCGGTATCCTCTGATGCCTTATCTTGTGAAAAACAGGCTTGATCCTTCCTGATGAAGACTTTGTTATTATTAATTAGCAATACCCCGGCTTGTCCTTTTGCCCCTCCAATGTACATATCTTCAGCATTATCACCATCTACATCACCTATAGCAATCTTTGGGCCCAATCTTGATAGTCCTTGCGGTAGAAGTTTATCTCTTTTAAAATCTTGAAAACTATTCTCCCGATGCGTATAAGCCGGTTTTACTGCGCCATCCACCAACTCAAAACCTGAGAAAGTTTCGTTTGGCCTATTGGAATCATTCGTAATACCTGTAGCTTTATAATCCAAAACCAAAGTTTGATTGGACCTGATATCCTTCAACTTCTGATACTTTCCGTCCGGCCAGGTTATGATTAAGCTATCCGCTTGTTCGGCCTTTTTCAAACCAAAAACCAATTCAAAACTTGAAGAAGACTGAAAGCCGCGAGAAGGGTTTAGCTCTTGCCTTTGTCTACTTGAAGCAGTAAATAAAGTAACACTTGCACCAACACCAAAAGGGTTCAATAAGGATCCTTGAAGTATTATTTTCAAATACTTATGGCCGTTCATCTCAGCACTATTGTTCCGATATAGCCGAGGTTTTTCATTGAGATTAGAAACTACCAGGTCTAAATCTCCATCCTTATCCAGGTCTGCGTAGGCACTACCACTTGAGATGCTTTTATCTCCAAAGCCCCATTCTTGGCTTTTATCTTCAAACTTAAGACCTCCCTGATTTTGATAGAAATAATTGTGTTCATATATTGGAGGCATTTCAGAGATCAGGTTTTGTACCGTTTGATCTGTGGCTCCACTATTTTGTTTTATTTTAAAATCAACGGCATAGTTCATAAAATCCATGCTTAGATAGTTTTTCAGATAGCCGTTCGTAATGAAGATATCCTTCAATCCGTCGTTATCAAAATCAGCGATGAGCGGACTCCAGCTCCAATCTGTATTGGAAATCCCGGCGAGTTGACCGACTTCGCTAAATTTCCCTCTTCCGAGATTAAGTTGCAGCATATTTCGCATGGTTTGATGATGAAACCCGGACCGGATCAAGAGGTCATACTTATCAAAATTTTCAGGTCCCAGCGTCATTTTCTGACGATAACCGCTTTCCGGCAGCATATCCAACGTGACGATATCAGGTTTCAGATCATTGTTTATATCTGCTATATCGCAGCCCATTGAAAACAAAGAAGTGTGAGTGATATAATCCCTGATCGACTCCCGAAATGTGCCGTTTTTATTATTAATATAGAGATAATCCTCCTCGTTATAGTCATTTGACACATATAAGTCCGGCCAACCATCGTCATTTATATCTGACACTGCCACACCTAGTCCAAAACCTAATACATTTTGTTTAATCCCAGCTTGCTTAGATACGTCTGTGAATTCACTTCCATCATTTCTAAATAATCGATCAGCACTGGAAGAATTTATCTTCGTTTTATATTGTCCGGTAAACCGATTCAATCCGGCGTATTGCTGGGTTGAATGATTAAGCAGAAAGGCATCCAAATCCCCATCTTTGTCATAGTCAAAAAAGGCTGAGTGAGTACTGTATCCGGGATCGTCAAGGTTATATAAAGCACCGGATTCTATAAAAGTCAGGTCTTTATTGTTAATGAACAGCAGGTTTCGCCTTCTCTCCGGATTGAGGGCAGCAGAACGGCATACATAGATATCCAGCCACCCGTCGGCATTAATATCAACCAGGTTAACTCCCGTGTTCCAGAGCCCCTCTGCTCTTAGACCTGCCGATTGGGTGATATCCTCGAAGCGAAAATCTCCTTTATTCAAATAAAGCCTGTTAGCGACCATGTTGCCGCTGAAATAAATATCAGGCAAACCATCATTATTCAAATCTCCAATCGCAACACCTCCGCCATTATATATGTATCCGTAGTTCAAAACATTGAACTCATCCGATGCGACTACTCGGTTCTTAAAATGCACCCCGGTTCTGTTTGCAGACATGGCCTCGAAAACATTCTTAGACTTTTCATCGCAATTTGAAAGAAGCACAATCATAAAGAGAGGCCTCAAAAGAGCAGTCCATACGCTTTTGGAATTAGAAATCGTCATTAAATGTTAAGTCAATTAAAATTTTCGTTTCAAATAAATCATCAGCTATAAAGGCAGTGTCGTGGAATGAAAATAGAATCATCCATTATTCCATTCGATGTCAGAGGGCAGTTTTCTAAGAATCCGAGAATTATTTCTATAAAGAACAAAATAACCGGAGACTATAAATAGCATTTACAGTTTAGCACTTAACTAGTGCTGTAAAATTGAATTTTATCCTTATAATACTGATTAATACCCTTAGACAGAGTCCGACAGCACACTCGTACCACAAACACTAAGTTAATAAAAAAAGAGTGCTACCCCCGGCAGCACTCCTTGAAACAATATATGTATGAAAGTGAAAATTATGGTTCTGGTTTTTTATCCCACCAAAGTTTGGTGCTGTTTTTATCTCCTCCCGAAAGTGTGACAATGGCATCATTCACGGCATCAGCGTTTGTAGTACGCTCACTGGCAGGATATACCATTCTCCTCATGATTTTATCTTTAGCAACATCCGGATTAGCAGAGAAGGACCTTGCGTATTGCTTTGGATATCCGGTTCTCCGCAATTCTGCCCAGGCTTCCCATCCGTTCGGATAAAGTGCAAGCCACTTCTGCGTGATAATCTGCTCCAGCCGGCGTTCTTCGGTTCCGGTTTCTTCATAGGCCACAGGTATGTCTGTAACGGCCGCAGCACCCGTTTCATAAGGCGCAGGTACGGCAGCACTGCCGGCATAATCTGCTTTTGAAACATCCCATTCTTCAAGGGATAACGCTATGCCCTTTTCATATAGTTCTTTTGCGGATGACCCTCCCATATTCCATCCTTTCAAAGCACCTTCGGCTCTTAAAAAGGCCACTTCCGAGGCTCTGAGCACTCCTATGGGAGGGTTTGTACCTCCTTTATTGAGAGGAAGGAACGCCGGACCGACATCAGAGTGAATATCATTTTGGCTTTTATCCATGACCTTTTTTTCCAGGTCCTCTTTAATCTGTCCATTCAGCAATCCTTCATAGGGACTATCATCAGCATCGGCATCACTATCACCCGCCTTCGCAGGACTGAAGAAAACAGGAGTTCTGGGATCATCATATCCTTTCAAGATACTCTCCATCGTGGCACTCATCCGGAATTCTCCCCAGTTTGTGATCGTCGCCAAAGGATTCAGGTTGTTGGCATCGGTAGTTACAAATGCATTGTCTTCATTGCTCTCAATGACCCCGTCCGCAACAGCCTTCTCCGCCTCAGTCTTAGCTAAACTCTCCTCGGCAAACCGAATACGCATGGCGAGTCTCAATCTCAGGCTGTTAGCAAACTTTAGCCACTTACCGGCATCTCCACTGTAAATACGATCTCCTCCGGGGAAGACCTTTGCCTCCGAGTTCGTTTCTAGCACTTCTACTGCTTCGTCCAGTGTCTCGAAAAAATCGGTATATGCGTCTTCTTCGGTAGTGTAGGCAACCTCAAGGTTTAAATTCCCGAAACCAGTATAAGGTACCGGGCCCCAATAATCTATCATCCGGTGGTAAGCGTACACACGCCAGATTTTCGCAACAGCGTTGAGCACATCCTCACCGGCCTCTGCGGTGAGGTCTTCCACTAATTTAATCTGAGGAGCCGCTGACCCATAGAAAGACCCCCATGCCAAATCTGTCCATCTACCTACTTGCGTGTATCGGTCGGAATCAAAATTGACTGCCGTGGTAGCATAATACTGACACCAAAGATCGGAAAACAGATTTTGCGCAATCTGGAACCTCCAATGCAACCCATTTATGGAAAAATATTGTGCCTGTCCAAAGGCCAATTCCAGGCTGCTCGGGTTCGCTCTCAGGAAATCTTCCGTAAGCACTCTCGGGTTGGTATTGACTTCCTCAAAATTGTTAGTGCAACCCATCCCTAAAACCATTAAAGAAACGATCATCATCAACTGATGTATTGAATTCATTTTAATCTTATACTTTCTCATTTTTTTTAGATTTATCATTAAAATTACTAAATTAATTAAAAGCCTAACTGGATATTGAATCCGTAACTGCGTGTGGTAGGCGGTGCAAATGATTCAAATCCGTCTGCCGTGATTCCGCCTCGATTTGTTGGTCTGTTGGTTCCCCCTCTTGGCGGGCCGTTGGTTGACGCAGTGATCACTTCCGGATCGATGATCTCGGCAGCATTGCTAAAGAAAAAGAGGTTACGACCTACTACGGAGAATTTCAGTGACTTGAAAGGCAGCGATTCAAGTGCACTTTGAGGGACAGCGTATCCCAGAGAGATCTCTCTCATTCGCACATTAGAGGCACTTCTGACAAACGCTTCTCCTATAGGGGCATTCCTCCCGCCTAGGTTGTTCCATAGCGTTTCCGCAGACACCGTTGTGCTGTTAGCCGATCCGTCGGCAGCAACCGCATTAAGGTCGGAGAAAACATTTCGCCCAAATACCAGCGAGCCGTCCCGTCCGTTGACGGTAGCTGCCGTAAGTCCGTCGGCAGCGAGGATGGCATCCGTGAAGGATACAACCTCTCCACCGCTTCTAATGTCAACCACAAAGTTTAGGTTGAAGTTATTGTATCGTATGGAGTTCCTTATTCCTCCGATCCAATCAGGATTGAAATTCCCTATGACGACATCCAGACCGGAAGTTATCAAAGGAACTCCTGCCAGAGGGTTAGCCTCACCGTCATCCGTTGTGAGCGGCTGCATTAATACATTACCCGAGTCATCTCTTTCAAAACCTCTTGAGTAAATATTCCCCCATGCTTCTCCAACGGTGAGCCGGAAGGATCTGAGAAAATTCGCACCATAGTTAAGTTCATCTACTCCCTCAGCTAATTCCACCACTTTGCTGACATTCCTGGCAAAGTTGAACCCGACATCCCACGAGAAATTGCTTGTTCGTATGGGGGTTACATTCAGCACTACTTCCACCCCTTCATTTTGAATATCTCCTCCATTCAAAAAACGCTGCTCAATCCCTGAACCTTGAGGCACATCCTGGGCAAAAAGCTGATCTTCCGAATTGGTTTTATAGTAAGTAAAGTCTATGCCAATTTTGTCTTCGAGGAGTCGAAGATCCAAACCTGCTTCTATGGATTTGGTGGTTTCCTGTTTCAGGTCAGCATTAGGCTGCTGGGTGTCCAATTGTAAAAATCCACCGGATAAATTGACAATCCTGGAAAGCTGGTAGGGATCGGTATCGTTCCCCACTTCAGCATAAGAGGCGCGAAGCTTTAAAAAGGAAAAAACTTCGGGCAGTGGCAGCAAATCACTTACCACCGCACTGAGTCCTACCGAAGGGTAGGAGAAGCTGTTGTTATCATCCGGAAGCGTAGAACTCCAGTCGTTTCTGAAAGAAACATCCAGGAACAATCCGTTCAGATAGCCTACCTGCCCAAAAGCGTACAAAGAATTTACTTTTCGTGTGAAGAGTCTCTGCTCGGATTGTGTGTTTATGTTTTGGGCATTGGAAATCGCAAATACGTTGGGAACAAAAAAGCCGTCACTGCCTGAAGTAGCGTTAAGATAGTTTTGCTTTTCGTCTCTTGCGTTGCCGCCGAAGTTGATATTAAAAGAGAACTTATCAAAGCTCTTATTATAAGACAACAAGAATTCAGTGTTCCATTCATGGGCATCCGAAGAGATCGCATCGTACCTTCCGTTATCAGCGATGATATAAGAGTCATTGTAAAGTTTATTTTCGCGAAAAGAATTGGTTCGGTCTAATGCTACCCTGCCCATCAGCGTCAGTCCGTCAAGGAATTCATACGTGCCAGAGACCAACCCAAGGATGCGATCCTCTGTCGTTTCATTGAGGTTTCGGTTGACAGTCCACCAGGGGTTAGCACCCCCATTATCTCCCGGCTTCCAAAAATGCTGGCGATTGGCACTGGACACATCCGTGTATTCGTATACGGCAGCTTCATCTGCGCTGATATTTCTCGGCAGCCGGTAGGCATGTCTGACCGGGTTAGCGAAATTCTCTCCCGTAGCCAATTGATTATCTATATTACTTCGGATGAAGTTCAGCTTGCCTTGGAAAGTCAGCTTATCGTTGAATTTATTTTCCAGTCTCAGGTTCACATTGTGCCGGGTGAGTTCGTTGCCGGGCACGATGCCTTTTCGATCGTCATGTGTGTACGAAAAATAGGTACTATTGTTCTCAGTAGCACGAGAAAGGGAGATATTGGTCGCCAGACTCCGGCCTGTTTGAAAAAAGTCTTTCACATTGTCCGGCTGGGCATTGAAAGCATAGGTACTTCTGGGAAAGTTTGGATCCGGCGACCAATGGTCAACCGAACGGCCGTCCAATCTCGGACCCCATGCAAATGTACTTTCTTTTGAATAGACCCCGCCGCTTCCCTGTCCATATTGGTTTTGGAAGTCGTGTAGGATGTTGGCTTCATCAAAAGTAGTCGTATGATTGATATTGATGCTCAGGTCGCCCGATCCTTTTTTCGTTGTAACGATAATCACGCCGTTATTTGCTCTGCTGCCATATAAGGCCGCCGCATTTGCGCCTTTGAGTACCGATATCGACTCAATATCATCCGGGCTTAGGTTATTAATGTCACCTGCCAAGGGCACACCGTCTACCACATATAATGCCTGACTGTTACCATTAATAGAACGGTTACCTCGTAAGATCACTTTAGAGCCACCGGTAACCCCGCTGCCCGTGGTCTGTATAGAGAGCCCTGCAACCTTACCCTGAAGCCCGTTGACCAAGTTTTGATTAGGTCTTGCCTCCGCTATACCGTCTAATTTTACGGATTGGGTGGAGTAGGTGAGTTCTCTCTTCTCCTTTTCCAACCCGAAAGCAGTAACGACGATCTCTTGAAGTTCCGTTGCTCCTCCCATGGTTACATCTATGGTAGTCCTGGTTCCCACTTGAATTTCCTGAGTTTCAAAACCAACATAAGAAAAGACAAGAGTTACCCCCCCCCCCGCGTCATCCACAGAGATTCGGTAATTCCCATCTAAATCTGTCTGTGTACCTGCCGCTGTACCTTTGATTACAACGTTCACACCCGGTAAAGACTCACCGGTTGAATCAATGACCCTGCCGGATACGGCAGTTTGACCGTAAACACCCTGCGTGTAAAATAAGCAGGCGAGAAGCAAATAAATATACATTAAATCGCTTCGAATAAATAAAGACTTCATCATACCTTCAATTATGTTTAATTATAAATAATGTTGCAAATTATAATATTACTAATTAATACCAAACCAAATTAGTAAAAATAAAATTAATGATTTTAATACTTACAGGAGTAAATCAATTAAAGTTATCATTATACTGCCTTTTAATTAAAATTATTATTAATAGTCAGTAAATTAAATATTAATTTTAATTTCACTTGGAAAAGATGACAAATCACTTAATTTTACAATAATGAAGCATCATTTTTTAAAAAATGATGGTAGTGTTCTTGATAAAAGGACGAGACAACAGATGGAATATATCCGCATTCTGTCAAAAATGAACAAAGCAATGACTATCCCCGAGATTGCTGAGGCTGTGCAAACAAGTATTCCTACTGCCACGACCATAATCACCGATCTTCTGGAGAATAACTGGATTTTAATACAAGGCAAACGAGAAACAGGACCGGGTAGAAATCCTGCGATCTATTCTGTCAATACTGAACAATTCTACGCTATAGGGCTCATCATAGGATTGAAAAAAGCGCAGTTGGTCATTATCAATATCAACCAATCAGAGGTGTATAAAAAATCTATCTCTGATTTTAATTTAGAAAATACAAAGGGATGTTTAAACCAGTTAGTTGATTTTGTAAGTGCATGCATCAAAGAGTTTGAAGCAAGCATAAGCAAAGTATTGGGTCTGGGGGTAGGCATTACCGGAAGGGTGAATGTACACACGGGTGAAACTCTTAACTACTTTAACTTTATGGAAGTGCCATTCAAACAATATCTTGAAGCCCGCCTCAAGATACCTGTACATGTAGAGAATGATACCCGAATAACGGGTTTTACAGAGTGTGAATTTGGCAAAGGTAAAGGCAGCGATAACATCATCTTAATCAACCTTGATCGCGGTTTGGGTCTTAGTATGGTAGTGAACGGTAAACTGCTTTTGGGAAACTCGGGATTTGCCGGTGAGTTTGGTCACATGAAATTTGGCACTAAGGAAAGGCTGTGTATTTGCGGCAAAAAGGGATGCTTAGGCACAGAAGTTTCCGGGTATGCACTTCAATTAGACTTTGAAGAGGCATTGAGCAAAGGCTGTCAATCTCTTTTGTTGAAAGAGGATCAGGGGGAGATATCCTTTTTCGACATCCTTGAGGGGGCAAACAACGGCGATCTAACTTCTATTGATTTGATTCAGGCACAGGGTTTAAAATTGGGCGAGGCATTGGGCAGTATCCTCAACCTGCTGAATCCCAAAGATGTGATCGTAGGCGGGAGTTTCGTGGTAGTGAATGACTTATTACTGGATGCTATAAAGGTGGGACTTAAGAAAACATGTTTACCCATGGTGATGAAGGAATGCAGGATCATGCTTTCCGAGCTAAGTGCCAATATGTACTGCCGGGGTGCAGCCTCCTTAGTATTGAAGAGTCACGACCTTATCTGATTAGTAAATGAAAGGACACTTAAATGTAGTTAAATGGGACTTCATTGGATAGATATCTTGATTTTGATCGTCTACATGACTGGTATGCTCTTTATAGGTTTCTACCTTTCTAAAAAGGCATCTAAAAACCTCAAGGAATATTTTCTGGGAGGAAATAAGATCAAGTGGTACTTCCTGGGTCTTTCAAACGCTTCCGGGATGTTTGATATTTCCGGTGCCATGTGGACGGTCACCATACTTTTCATTTATGGAGTCAAAAGTGCCTGGATACCTTGGTTGTGGCCGGTCTGGAACCAGATTTTTGTAATGGTCTTTCTGGCGGCATGGATGCGCCGGTCCAATACACTCACGGGAGCAGAATGGATTTCTTTCAGATTTGGTGAAACCCGGGGCGGGAGGTGGTCTCACATCATTGTAGTCATTTTCGCCACCATAAGTGTCATTGGTTTCATTGCCTATTTTGTGGAAGGCATAGGAAAATTTGCCACCCAGTTTTTGCCATGGAATCTTAGCACAACCCTTCTGGGAGTGCTGCCGCTATCTTCAGCACAGGTATATGCAATCATCATCATTGGAATAACGACCATTTATACCTTAAAAGGCGGTATTTACAGTGTGGTGAGCACAGAAGTAATGCAATTCGCCATTATGACGATTTCTTGCATTATCATTGCCATTATTGCACTAAATCGTGTATCTCACGAGCAGGTACTGGCTGTAGTGCCTGAGGGCTGGGGGAGTCTGATACCCGAGAGGAAACTATCCCTGGACTGGTCAGGTCTCTTTCCGGAGCTTACCAATAAAATAAGCAGTGACGGGTATGAAATGTTTACTTTGCTTCTGGGTCTGATGATCTTCAAAGGCATATTTGCCAGCCTGGCAGGTCCGGTGCCAAGTTATGATATGCAGCGTATTCTTTCTGCTAAAACACCCTCCGAGGCAGTTAAAATGAGCGGACTGACCATCGTAGTGCTCTACCTGCCTCGATACCTCATGATTGCCGGTCTAACGGTACTGGCTTTGGCTTACCTCGTACCGGAGATGCGTACTATGGGAGCCGACCTTGACTTTGAGATAATACTTCCCTGGGCTATTCAGGAGTTTGTTCCGGTGGGGCTGAAGGGGTTATTACTGGCAGGCCTGTTGGCGGCCTTTATGGGTACTTTTGCGGCCTTTATCAACTCTGCCCCTGCCTACCTTGTCAATGATTTGTACAAAAAATACCTTAAATCCAATGCCTCAAATAAAACATTGATTAACTACAGCTATGCTTCGGGCATTTTACTTGTGCTGATAGGACTTGGTTTTGGTCTTTTTGCCGGATCTCTTAATGAAATGACCTTGTGGATATCTGCCTCCCTCTATGGCGGATATGCAGCGGCCAATGTGCTAAAATGGATTTGGTGGAGATTTAACGGTATAGGCTATTTTGCCGGAATGCTTGGAGGCCTGGTAGCTTCTATGACCGTGCCCCCTATTGCACGTATTTATTACCCTAAACTGATTGATATTCACATTTTCCCTTTCATTCTCCTGATCTCTTTGATCTGCTGCATCTCTTTTGCTCTTCTATCAAAACCGGATGACATGGAATTGCTGAAACGCTTCTACAAACAAACAAAACCGTGGGGGTTTTGGAAGCCTGTCATCGTCAATATCCGAGAAGAATACCCGGCATTTATGCCCAATTTAAAGTTTAAAAATGATGTGTTTAATATCCTCGTAGGTATGACCTGGCAAATGAGCATGGTAGTGCTGCCCATGTATTTATTAGCCGGATTCAGACAAGAAGCAGTTATCTCTTCTGTCGTGCTGCTGCTCACCACTATCATACTTAAAAAAACCTGGTACGACAAGCTGTCTCAAATAGATAAAGAGACAAAAATCACTTCCACTCAAACCGAAAAAATGAAATCATGATCAAAGGAACCTTTATTGATGAAATAAGCCATGATATCCCGCACCAGAACTGGGGGACCGGCGAATGGGATCAGGATTTTGCACTCATGAAATCCATCGGAATAGAATTCGTCATTCTGATACGTTGCGGTTACAAAAAATGGATTACCTACCCCTCGGGTGTACTCAAAGGGGAAATGAAAGCGTTTGAACCCTCAGAGGACTTAGTACGATTATTTTTGAATCTCTCTGAAAAACATGGGATGGGTTTTTACTTCGGGTTATATGATTCCGGTGAATTCTGGACACATCGGGATTACGAAAAAGAAACGGCTATCAACCTAAAAGTCATTGACGAAGTATGGGCTGCTTACGGGAAATTCCCTGCTTTTAAAGGTTGGTATATCTCACATGAAGTAAATGTATGCAATGAAGGCATGATTAACCTATACAAAAAACTTGGTAAACACTGCAAAAAAATTTCTGAAGGTCAGCAAGTCATTATCTCACCCTACATTAATGGCATAAAAAATGTGAGCCAGTATACGGAAAAGACTGCTAAGACCAAATCCATTACGCTAAAAGAACAGGAAGAAAACTGGCGAACTATCTTTGAACAGATACACGGTGCAATAGATGTGGTCGCTTTTCAGGATGGTCACGTTGCATACGAAGAACTGGAACATTTCATGCGTATTCACAAAAAACTTTCAGATGAACATGACATAGAATGCTGGACTAATATTGAAACTTTTGATCGGGACATGCCTATAAAATTTCTACCCATCAAATGGGAAAAAATGCGTATGAAGCTGGAGGCAGCCGAAAAAGCGAACATCCAGAAGGCTATCACCTTCGAATTTTCTCATTTTATGAGCCCTCAATCCGCTTATGGTCAGGCCGGCCATTTATTCAACCGATACAAGGAATACCTGGAAGAAAAAACGGGATGAGTTAAAGTGTTGGCAAAATGAACATATCAAAAATGGATCAGTATTTTAACAAGCTCGGTAAGCTATACAAATCAGAACTGCTAGAACAGGTAGTACCCTTCTGGACAAACCATTCATTGGACCATCAGCATGGAGGATATTTCACATGTTTAGATCAACGGGGAAGAGTGTATGACACAGACAAATTCGTTTGGCTTCAGGCCAGGCAAGTATGGCTATTTTCAATGCTATACGCAGAGGAAGGGAAAAAACAGGAATATCTGGATGTGGCAAAGCAAGGGGCAGTTTTTCTAAGCAAACACGGACATGACGGCAGTTTTGACTGGTATTTTAGTCTTACTCAACAGGGTAAACCGCTTATCCAGCCATACAACATTTTTTCTAACACATTCGCAGCCATGGCCTTTGGTAAGTTGGGATTGCTTCTGGAGAATGATACTTATCTCCATATCGCCCGTTCAACTTTTGAAAGGATATTAAAGCGTACCGATAACCCCAAAGGAAAGTATAATAAAATCTACCCGGGCACCAGAAATTTGAAAGGATTTTCCCTTCCGATGATCCTCTGCAACTTGTCTTTGGAAATAGCCCCTATCCTATCTGAAACCACCGCTACCCAAATTCAGGATCAAGCAATAGAAGAGGTGATGACTCACTTTTATGATGAAAACAGAGGACTTATTCTGGAAAATATCACGCAGGAAAATCAATTTTCGGATACCTACGAAGGACGGCTTTTAAATCCCGGACATGCCATAGAGGCTATGTGGTTTATCATGGATTTGGCACATAGGCGAGCAAACGACCAACTTATGCAAAAGGCCGTAAAAATCACCTTAGATACCCTTGAATATAGCTGGGACAAGACCCATAGTGGTATTTTCTATTTTATGGACATTTTAGGCAAGCCATTGCAACAATTAGAGTGGGATCAAAAGCTATGGTGGGTACATCTGGAAACACTCATAAGTCTGCTCAAAGGGTATCAGCACACACAAAATGAAGCATGTCTCACCTGGTTTCAAAAAGTACATGATTACACCTGGAATCATTTTAGAGATCAGGAACATGGAGGAGAATGGTTTGGATACCTCAATAGGAGAGGCCAGGTATTGCTCCCACTCAAAGGAGGTAAATGGAAAGGATGTTTTCATGTGCCGAGAGCACTGTATCAGTGCTGGAAAAGTATGAAAGAAATAGCGAACAAAAGTCAAAAACATGGATAATCGGCTGCCTTTTCTCTCTTTTCTCTTCTTTTTACTGACTATTTTGTCGTGTAAGAAGTTCACACAAACGAATGGGGAACACGGCGGAACAGTTTATGACGTAATAATCGTAGGCGGAGGTGCCAGTGGTACGATGAGCGGAATCCAGGCAAGCAGGATGGGTGCATCCACGCTCATCATAGAAGAGACCCCATGGCTTGGCGGTATGTTCACTGCGGCCGGTGTAAGTGCCATTGATGGAAACTACCGGCTGCCGTCCGGTCTTTGGCAGGAATTCCGAGAAGCACTCATCGCCTATTATGGACATGAAGACAGTCTTAAAACCGGCTGGGTGAGCAACGTGCTCTTTGAACCACACCAGGCAGTCAAAATCCTGGAGCAAATGACGAAAGCTGAGCCAAACCTGAATCTTTCCCTTAATAGTACCTTCATAGCTGCCGAGCAAAATAAAGACTTGTGGAAGGTGTCTTTCCACCAGGGAAATACAGACACTATTGCCCTTCATGCGCGAATATTAATTGACGGCACAGAACTGGGGGATGTAGCCAGACATGTAGGCATATCTTATGATATAGGCATGGATTCCAAGAAAATTACAAATGAGGCTATAGCTCCGGAAGAAGCTAACAATATTATACAAGATATCACTTATGTGGCCATTCTCAAAGATTATGGACCGGGTGCTGATAAGACAATTCCAAAACCGGATCATTACGACCCCTCTCCTTTTTATTGTACCTGCGATGCAGGTCTTTGTGATGAGGAAGATACTGAGAACAAACTCTGGTCTTGCCAACAAATGATGAATTACGGTAAACTTCCAAACGGATATTACATGATCAACTGGCCTATAGCCGGCAATGACTACTACCTTAATAGCATTGACATGAACCCGGAGGAGAGACGTGAAGCATTCAAAAAAGCTAAAGCACACACATTGAGTTATATTTACTATTTGCAAACGGAGCTGGGCTTCAGGCATTTAGGACTGGCCAATGATGTATTTCCAACTGAAGATAATCTGCCGCTCATACCTTATCATCGAGAGTCCCGACGAATCAAGGGGCTTGTAAGATTTAATATAAATGATTTGGCAGAGCCCTTTAAACAAGAATATCCACTATACCGAACCGGAATAGCCGTAGGAGACTACCCTGTAGACCATCACCACAAGGCACATCCGAACTATGAGCAGCTCCCTGATCTTCATTTCTATCCTGTTCCCTCCTATGCAGTACCGCTTGGTTCCTTGATACCGGAGAATATGGATAATTTTTTAGTCGTAGAAAAGTCAATTTCAGTTACAAATCTGGTCAATGGAACCACTCGATTACAACCTGTCTGTATGCTCATTGGTCAGGCAGCAGGCACTCTTGCCGCACTTGCCACTCATCAGGATAAATCCCCTAAACATGTGCGCGTTCGCGAGGTGCAAAAAGTACTGCTGGATCACCAGGCGTTTATACTGCCCTACTCTGACATAAACCCCGCATCAAGGGCATTCAAACCACTGCAAAAAATTGGTTCCACCGGCATACTCAGAGGTGAAGGAAAAAACATCGGTTGGGAAAACCACACTCATATTTACCCTGATAGTCTTTTGACCATTTCAGCACTTAAAACAGGATTGGCTGACTGGCTGGATACCGCACAACTAAACTTCAGAGACAAGTTTGTGCAGGTTAAGGAGTTGGAAACAGTCTTTTCGGCATTTGCAAATAATTACAGTCTTACATTAGAAAAATCACTATCGGAACAGATAAATGGGATCATTGCCGAAAATAAAATGACATTCTCAGAAGGAAAGTACATAGAAAGAAGTGATTTTGCCATACTACTTGACAGCATCATTGACCCTTTCATGCTGCGCCAGATAGATCACTACGGAAGATTTGAGGAGACAAGAGATAATTAAATGGATATCAAGCATATTTTTAAAATCACGAAAGAAAAATCACACAGAGGCTGTGAGACTATTTCACAAAAACCGTTTTACAGAAAAAGTGAGGAGTGTTTTTTACCTATTTTCCAAATTAAATTTTATAAACAGAATAGCTCCTATCGTTGCTACTCTGCTTATACTTAACCGTTTTTATCAGTTAAGAGACAAGATGTTCCTGAGCAATTTATTATCTTTACAAGAATCATTATGTATTAAAATTCAATTAATTTGAGTGATTTATTATCAATTAGAGAAGCAAGCCAATGGGCAACCAATTACCTTGACAAAAAGGTAACAACTTCTAATATCTCCTACCTGATACAATATGGTAGAGTACCAAGAATCGGAGAGAATGGTACAACACAAATAAAGAAGTCAGACCTTATTGACTACTACAAAAAAAACAATCGTACCAAAGAAGAACGGTGGAAGGAGCAGCTTGGACAAGATTTGAACTGGATATTGTCATTCTCAGAGTATAAAGAATCGGAAACAACAAAGCACGTCCACAGATTGCACCCATATAAGGGTAAGTTCATTCCCCAATTAGTTGAATACTTCCTTGATGATCATATAGATAAATTTAAAAAAGAAGTATTCTTTCAAAAAGGACAAACAGTTCTTGACCCATTTTGTGGTTCCGGAACAACGCTTGTCCAGTCCAATGAGTTAGGGGTCAACGCAGTAGGCATTGACATATCTGCCTTTAATTCACTGATTAGCAATGTCAAGGTTTTAAGGTATGACTTAGGTGACATTCGGATTGTTGTCAATAACATTACTAAAAAATTAATCGAATTTCTATCTTCAAAAAAAAATACTGAATTTGAAAAGGCGCTATCGGACGAATTAAAATTGTTTAACAACAAGTATTTCCCTTCTCCTGAGTTTAAGTACAAGGTCAGAAGCAAAGAAATTGACGACAAGATTTACGGGCCGGAAAAAGCAGATGAATTTCTGCCTGGGTATAAAAGTCTTTTAAAGAAATATAATATTCAGCTTTCTCAAAAGAGTAATGAAGGCTTTTTAAATAAGTGGTTTATACAAGAAATTAGAGATGAGATTGATTTTGTCTTTGAAGAAATTAAACAAATAAAGAATCCAACTACAAAACGAATAATCAGCATTATTTTAAGTCGCACCATTCGCTCCAGCAGAGCCACCACTCATGCAGATTTAGGTACGCTTGTTGAGCCGCAAACCACAACGTATTATTGTAAGAAACATGGAAAAATCTGTAAACCATCATTCTCTATTTTCAATTGGTGGCTTCGCTATGCCAAAGACACTATAAAACGTATAAAACAGTTTGACGAACTAAGAACAAAAATGAATAATAATTTATTTAAAGAAAATGAGAAACTACAAAAAGTTACTTAATGACTTTTTAGAATTATCTGTTCAAAAAGGTTTAAATATTAATCCACTTTCTATAGTTAGATCTAATAGTTATCAGATAGGGCAAGCAAATGTCCTGGTTAGAACTGCTTCAGATTTGGGAAAAAGGTATTTTTTTGGACTCAATTATATTAATGCTGAAGAAATTTACAACCTTGACAATTCCTTTTTTGCATTCGTATGTGGTAATGCAGAGTTCGTAATATTTATTCCATCCGAAACACTCATAAAATTATTACCTGAGATAAGTCATGATAGAAACGGAGAATACAAAATTAACTTTACTAGGGATTTTGAACTGGTATTAAGTGGAAAGGAAAACAGATTTGACTGTTCTAATTTTCTTAACAACTGGAATTTACTGCAATCAAAGAATATTCAGAACTCGAAATTAGGTTCTGCCGAGAAGAAAATACACAGTGTGATACAAGGAAGGCTAATAGAAATAGGTAATATTCGGGGCTATTCTACATTTTGTCCTGATAAAAGTAAAAAATTCAATAAACAAAAACTACAGGATTTAATAACTTTGAAAAAATGCCCTGAACTACAATTTTCTGATTACAACTCTCTGCGAAACATAGATGTAATTTGGTTTCGTAAAATTAACAAAGGATTTTATCCTGATTATGCGTTTGAAGTAGAGATTACTACCGGGGTATGGTCTGGATTTGGTCGTCTTGCTGCATTAACTGATTATAGTACAAAGATGTATATAGTAACTAACGAAAATCGAAGATTTGATCAAGTTTCAAATAGTTTTCCCAATCTACGAAATAGATACTTAAGAATAAATCCTGATAATGTTGGATTGCTGTATTCAGCCGAAAAGAGTTTAATTCAATTAAGAAAAGATTTTAACCTATGAATGCACAATTAAATAGAGAATACATATCATTTAATATTTCAATTAACCAAGTTCAAGAAATTGCTTTAAAAAAAATTAAACGAAAATTACTTGATGATGAATTAGATTTAATAAGAAAAGGGATTGAATGCGGTTTGGCATTTGACATTGAAACTGTGATTGAAACTTCTATTGAAGACGCTGTTATAGATGTTGGTTAGCACTCGGCATGTCCATTTATGATGTCTCCGTTATATTGGCTACAGAAATCTGGAAACATTGCCGACTTCTATATGAAACGAAACGGTCAGGAACATTTTTTTGAGATAAAAACCGTCAAACCCAACATTGATGTGTTTGAAAAAAGCAAAACGAAACTCTTAGAATGGGTTGCAAGAAAAAGAAAGCCTGTAAAAGTTTTCTTGGCATTTCCATACAATCCTTATTATCCGGAACCTTACGCTCGATTTACCGAATCCGGAATGATGGATGCACCGAATGACTTTTTAGTTGGGGCTAGTTATTGGGACTTCATTGGTGGCAAAGGAACATTTCTTGAACTATTAAAAACTTTTGACGAAGTTGGAAAAGAATTTAAAAGCCAATTGGATAAAAGTTCAAGGAAATAGTAAAAAATAAACTTAATTCGTATTAATGAAAACCGGCATAGCACATTGTATATAAAAAATTCTCCTACATGGCTGTTATGTATGCTTGCCTTCTTACTGGCAGCATGTGTATCCGGCGATGGACATTCGCAAAATGACCCTGCTCCTGATTACCTGCAATGGGTAAACCCCGAGCATACGACCGATCGCACGAAAGCCTAAACCCGCTAAATAAAGGTATAAGATTTGTTGTTTCATCGCATCGGGCTTTGCAGTCTTTTTACACATTACCGTATAATGATGCCCACAACTTTTACAGCCGTAACGTTGCTTTCCGTTTAGGATGTCTTTTTTTATTTTATCAGCAGACTTACATTTTGGACAGTTCATAATTTTTTATGTAGATTTGTAATTTTAAATAAAAACAATTATCATTGCTTTAAGCTACCAATACATAAGAACGATTTCGTTATATGAATAACTAAATATTTGTATCTTACCAATAATTTAAATATGGCTAACAACTTAAACATAAATAAAAATGAAAAATCTTCAAAAATTAACAAAATTTATCTTACTTATGACTATTGTTTTCTTCGGATGTTCATCCGAAGAAAATATTCAATTATTAGAAGTAAAAGAAGTATCAAATGAAGTAGCGTCAAATGAAGTAGCCGCTCGTAGCGAATTAAAATCTATTGGTTCTGGAGTTATGATGCAAGCATTTTACTGGGATGTACCAGCAGGAGGAACTTGGTGGGATACTGTAAAAAGTAAAGTAAAAGATTGGAGTAATGCGGGAATAGATGCCATTTGGTTACCACCCGCAACAAAAGGACAAGGAGGACCATATACTATGGGATATGATTTATTTGATTATTTTGATTTTGGTGAATATGACCAAATGGGAAGTGTAGAAACACGTTTTGGATCAAAAAATGAATTAAAATCTCTTATAAATGAAGCTCATAATAATAAATTAAGCGTTATCGCAGACATTGTTATTAATCATAATAGTGGAGGAGATTTAGAAAGTAATCCATTTAGTGGTAAAAAAGTTTATACTGATTTTAATCCTTTATCAGGTAAATTCTTCAGATCAAGTTCGGATTTTCACCCTAATAATGTTCGTAAGAATGATACAGGGGTATTTGAAGCTTATGCCGATACAGATTTATCTCATCATCAAAGTTATGTACAAGATTGGTTATGGAGAAAAGAAGAAAGTGTTGCAAAATATTATAAAAATGTAATGGGATTTGAGACGGATGGCGTTTTGATTTCGTTAAAGGCTTTGAAACTTGGGTTGTTAGAGATTGGAAAAATGCTGTTGGCGGATTTGCTATAGGGGAATATTGGGATGGAAACGTAGATAAGTTAAATAATTGGGCAAATGGAGCTAACTCTTCAGTTTTTGATTTTCCAGCATATTACAAAATGAGAGATGCTTTTGATGGTAATAATATGTATAAACTTACCGAAGATATGATGTTAAAGCGTAATCCTCAAAAAGCAGTAACTTTTGTTACCAATCATGATACAAATGAAATTTTTGCAGGGAAGATGAGAGCTTATGCATATATCTTAACACACGAAGGATACCCAACAATTTTTTATAGAGACTATGAAGAATGGTTAGATAAAAATAAATTAAATAACTTAATTTGGATACATAATAATCTTGCAGGAGGAAGTACAAGTATTTTATTTACAGATAATGATGAGTACATTGCTAAAAGAAACGGATACAATAATGATGGTTTAGTAGTGTATATTAACAATGCTGATCATTGGCAAGAGCGTTGGATAAAAACAAATTGGTCTAGCAAAAAAATTAAAGATTATACAGGGAATTCTAGTTGGGAACCAGTAACTCAATCTGGTCTTTGGGTAAAAATTCAAGTGCCACCAAAAAGTTATTCTGTTTGGGCTCCAAAATAATAAATATTAAAGAGTATAAAAAAAAACGACAGACTTGTCGTTTTTTTTATGCTTTTTATTTTTCAAATTGCCGCAAAGCAGCTTTGATAAAATCTACAATACTAAAAGTATCCGAGAATGGTTTCTTCACTATTAACACCTTGAATAATACTAAAGAAAACAAATATGTATCAAAGGTATTACTTAACGGTAAAGAGCTGGAAAACAAGCAAATAAGCTACTTCTCCATACAAGCAGGAAATGAACTGACCATCTATATGGCGGCTAAACCATAAAAACAAAAACTTATTTTATAAAATAAATTAAACCATGACAATGATCAATGCAATACTCAGTGAACCACTACAAGAAATAACATACCGAAATGCCGGACAGTTAGAGGAGACACGATATGAACAAATGCATGTTGAGGTTTTTTCAAATGCAGAAATGGGTTCTATCAGCGTGGCCAGGGAGATATCAAATACTATCAAAACCAAACAACGTATTGGGGAAATGTGTGTATTAGGACTTGCTACCGGATCCTCACCCATTGGTATTTACAAAGAATTGGTGCAAATGCACAAAGAGGAAGGATTAAGCTTTCTAAATGTGATTACGTTCAACCTGGACGAGTACTATCCCATGCAAAAAGCAAGCACTCACAGCTATCATTATTTTATGTATGAGTACTTATTTGATCATATTGATATAAAACCTGAAAACATTCACATACCGTCAGGTGTCGTTCCTATGGAGCAGGTTAATGACTATTGTTTGAGCTATGAAAAAGAGATAGAAAAAGCCGGCGGACTTGATTTTCAATTGCTGGGTATCGGCAGAACAGGTCATATCGGCTTTAATGAGCCGGGGTCACACCAAAAGTCTTTTACAAGAATGGTTACGCTGGATTACCTGACCAAGTCTGATGCTGCCGGTGATTTTCATGGAATTGATAATGTACCTGTCAGAGCCATCACCATGGGTGTTCGTACAATCATGCAAGCTAAAAGGATCGTGCTCATAGCCTGGGGGATAAAAAAGGCAGAGATTGTAAAGGCAGCCATCGAAGGAGAGATAACTGCTGAAGTTACAGCCTCTTACCTTCAAAGCCATGACAATACTACCTTCATTTTGGATGAAGATGCCGGCAGTAAACTCACACGTTTCCAAACGCCATGGCTGGTAGGGAAAATAAACTGGAACCATGCCATGCGGGACAAAGCCATCGTCTGGCTGAGTAATAAAGTAAATAAACCGATCCTAAAACTAACCAACCGGGACTACAATAATAACGGTATGTCTGATTTGATCGTGCTGGAGGGCTCTGCCTATGATGTAAATATCAAAATGCACAATAGATTGCAACACTCCATCACAGGATGGCCCGGCGGAAAACCTAACTCAGACGATCGCAAGCGGCCGGAGAGAACAGAGCCGGCGAAAAAACGAATTATTATTTTCAGCCCCCACCCTGATGACGACGTGATCTCCATGGGAGGCACTTTTCTCAGATTGGTAGAGCAGGGACATGATGTGCATGTCGTCTACCAAACCTCCGGCAGCAATGCTGTTTCAGATCATGATGCACTCAAGTTTATAGCGTTTACAAAACACCTGAGTGAAACAAAGCTTCCCCGCATTGAAGAGCTTATTTCAGAAATTAATGAGAAACAAAGCGGTGCTATGGACTCACCGGAGATTCGAAAAATAAAAGGTTTAATCAGACGATTGGAGGCAGTCGGCGGGGCAAGGTATTGCGGATTAGCTGATAGCCATATTCATTTTCTGGACTTACCTTTTTACGAAACCGGAAGGGTAAAGAAAAATGCCTTGGGAGAAAAAGACTACCGGTTAACGAGGGAAATTATTGAAAAAATAAAACCTCATCAAATCTATGCCGCAGGCGATCTATCAGACCCCAACGGCACCCACAAAGTGTGTTTAAAAGCCATCACCACCACTCTGGAGTGCATCAAAGACAAACCTTTTATGAAAGATTGCTGGGTGTGGCTGTACCGGGGTGCCTGGCACGAGTGGCCTGTCAATGAGATTGAAATGGCCGTACCGCTAAGCCCGGATGAGGTGATGAAAAAGCGAAAGGCAATATTCTTCCACGAAACACAAAAAGACGGGGTGATGTATCAGGGTAATGACACGCGGGAATTTTGGCAGCGAGTGCAGGATAGAAATGCAGAGACCGCCAGCGCATACAACAAACTCGGCCTTACCGAATATGAGGCTATTGAGGCATTTAGAAGATACCATTTCTGAGAAGCGTATGTTTTTAGTAGTTGATAGTGGCTCCACAAAGACAGACTGGTGCCTGGTTAATCAAAACGGGATCATTCAAAGTATTCAAACAGAAGGGATAAACCCCCTGTTAATGAGTCCTGATTCAATTACAGACATCATAGTTAAAGATGTGATCTCCCGTTTAAAAGGTATCGCACCGGATCATATCCGTTATTATGGCGCGGGTTGTGGAACACAGTCCGGGAGAAAGACCATGAAGCAAATTTTCAATACCCATTTTACCGAATCAAACGTTACGGTAGAAAGTGATATGCTGGGAGCGTGCAGAGCCATGTTTAATCACAATTCCGGAATATGTGCTATTCTGGGTACAGGCACAGGATCATGCTATTATGACGGCAGGACCATGACTGAATTTTGCCCCGGTCTCGGTTATGCGCTGGGAGATGAAGGAAGCGGAGCATACCTCGGAAAGCAGTTGGTGGTGGCCTTTGAAAGAAACCTGCTGCCTGCGAAACTCAGAGAAAAACTGGCAAAGTCCTGCGACATGTCCGACATAGTAGCCGGAATCTATGAAGCAGAATATCCAAGCAAAACACTTGCGGATTTTAGCTTATTCATTGCTGAGAACAGAGCAGACCCATTTATCAATCAACTCGTAACAAATGCGATGGAGCTGTTTTTTGAACGGTTTATTACCATCTACAGCAAACCGGCATCTACTAAGATCGGGATAATAGGCTCCATTGGCTATCACTTCAGCAGCGTGATAAAAGCACAAGCTATTGACAAAGGTTTCAATGAAATCTACTTCCTGAAATCACCCGTTGAAAACCTGGCAAATTATCATCTGAATGCAGGGTTTAAATCACGACGATAGCATCGCAGCAGTCCTCTCCGCTTTGGCGAATCCTTCACTTTTAATACCTGCGGAACAGACAAAAACAACCACTGACCGGACTAAAATACCCGCTGACTGGACTAAAATAACCGCTGACCGAACTAAAATACCTGCTGACCGGACTAAAATACCTGCTGATCGGACTAAAATACCCGCTGACCGGACAAAAATACCCGCTGACCGGACAAAAATACCCGCTGACCGAACTAAAATACCTGCTGACCGGACAAAAATACCCGCTGAACGCTCAACAATAACCGCTGAACGCTCAACAATAACCGCTGAACGCTCAACAATACCCGCTGAACGCTCAACAACAACCGCTGAACGCTCAACAATAACTGCTGAACGCTCAACAACAACCTTGAAGGTCTAAAGTACCATTTTTTCTTAAAGTTAACTTTTGGAAAGTTTCAACCTTTCCAAAAGTTTCTTAGCATGTTGCCGTTCTTCCTCATCGCTTTCACCCACAAGAAGGTAAATCCACAAACCACCCCCTGA
>JACONI010000093.1:0-552 GCA_014323825.1 Ekhidna sp.
GAGCAAACGTGCCTTCCATATTCGTCACCTTGCCTACGTCCCATTCGCTGAGGTCTCCGTTGAAGTTAGACAGAGCAAACATGCCAAACATATCCGTCACGTTTGAAAGGTCCGGGACTCCCGCATCATCCGCAATGGTGAGGTTTTTACAACTCCGGAAAGCTTCCCTCATGGAAGTCCATTGGTTATCTCCCCACTTTTGGACGGATCGTATCTGCCCTGCGGAGGTGCTGTTCCCGAAAAAGAAGATACGTGGAAACGTTCCGCTGATGGTTACGGTGTGGGTGCCGGGGGTCGTGTAGGAGTGAGAAGCATCTCCAGTGTAAGTGTTGTTATCGGCAGGTTCGTCTTCCCCCCAGTCTACGTTGTAGCTGTAGCCGCTTCCCGTGGTAGGGATGGTAATGGATTTGTTGTCAGCAGTTGTTTGCCAAGTGGTGATGAAGGGTTTGGATTCAGGTTCGGTCTGCGCCTGCCCGAAGAGAGCGAGAAGGATTGCGGAAATGAAAAGAAAGGTACTTTTTGGAGATGGAATTAGACTATAGGGGGGGGGGG
>JACONI010000093.1:572-650 GCA_014323825.1 Ekhidna sp.
AGTTAAGCTGGAGTTCGTAGGAATGGTAATGGATTCATCAGGTGCAGAGGTTCCCCATGTGGTAATGAAGGGTTTCTG
>JACONI010000093.1:670-17730 GCA_014323825.1 Ekhidna sp.
GGGGGGCATTAAATTAGGTTCGTACAGCCCTTTCGGCAGCGTGTGTGAGGTGTTCTTCACGTCAGTGATATGTTTTGATATTTTTCTATTAAATGCACTCATAACGCTTTATTTTAACTCTTGAAGACACAATGTTATGTAATATTACTATTCCTTGCAAAGGATTTTAGATTTTTTTTTAAACTATGGAAGATTTTTTATTCTACTAAGATTTGAGGCATGGTTCGGTTTGCCAGTACGATGCTTATATTTAAACCAAACCGGTTAATAGCTATGAAACTACATTTTAGGACAATTGGTATCGGTAAGCCTCTGATAGTCATGCATGGGGTCTTTGGTTCTTTAGACAACTGGCATACCCTGGGGAAGGATTTTGCGAAACATTTTAAGGTTTATTTAGTGGATTTAAGAAATCATGGGAGGTCTCCACACAGCGATGAGTTTAATTATAAAGTCATGGTTGAAGATGTCATTGAACTCATGGATGATGAAGGTATGGATAGAGTAAACCTCTTAGGACACTCAATGGGCGGAAAAGTCGCCATGCACTTAGCGACCCTTTATCCCGAAAGGGTTGAAAACCTGATAGTCGTTGATATTGCTCCTAAACATTATCCTCCACATCACCAACAGATTTTTGCGGGGTTTCGCTCCGTAAATCTCAATAATCTGAAAAGCCGAAAAGATGCCGATGAGCAAATGGCCACCGTCATTTCTAATGTTGGAGTTCGTCAGTTCATTCTTAAAAACCTTGATCGTAATACTGACGGACATTTTCAGTGGAAATTGAACATTGAAGCAATAGAAAAGGGTGCTGAGGAAGTTGGGGCGGGCTTTGAAACCGCTGTATCATTTGCAGGTGAGAGTTTGTTTATTTCCGGGAGTAACTCGGATTATATTCCAGCTAATGATCATCAAATGATCAAGTCATTTTTCCCTAATGCCGAAATAATATCAATAAACGGAGCCGGCCACTGGGTTCACGCCGAAAAACCTAATGAATTACGAAAGGCTGTTTTAAACTTTCTGAATGAGCAACGGTAAACTCTTCCTTATCCCTACTTACCTTTCTTCAGGCAATGATGCTTCATTCATCGCTCCTATGGTTGTTGATGTTATCACAAATTGTTCTTATTATTTCGTAGAGAATGTACGAACAGCACGCAGGTTTATCAGCAGCTTAAAAACCGGTTTGGTTATAGAAGAACTAAATTTTTCTCTGTTAGATAAAAAGAGTGCCCGGGATGATTTTTACCCACTCTTTGAACCCCTGAAAAATGGAGATGACATGGCATTAATAGCTGAAGCAGGCTTACCATGTCTTGCTGATCCGGGAAATGCTGTAGTTACATTTGCTCATCAAACCGGGATACAAGTAGTTCCTCTTCCGGGAGCATCTTCTGTTCAAATGGCATTGACTGCGTCAGGATTCAACGGACAGCAATTTACTTTTCATGGTTACCTGCCCATAGCCAAGAACCCAAGAAAACAAAAAATCAGGGAGTTAGAAAGTGCTGCGCAGGCTGGATATTCACAATTATTTATGGAGACTCCCTATCGAAACCGGCAGATGTTTAAAACTATTTTAGAAACCTGCCGCCCCGACAGTCTGCTTAGCATCGCATCGGACATCTCCGGACCAAATGAATTTATTCTTACCCAGTCTATTCAAAAATGGAAAACTACCAACATTCAAATTCATAAAATCCCTGCGATCTTCAGTTTCGGTCAATTTCCATGAGCAGGTTCAGTATATATTTCTAAATTTGCAATTCTTTTAAAGAGAAAGTTCAAATAAAGTATGCCATACTTATTTACTTCCGAATCAGTCAGTGAAGGACATCCGGATAAAATTGCCGACCAGATTTCAGATGCACTTGTAGACCACTTCATAGCATTTGACCCTCAAAGTAAAGTCGCTTGTGAAACGATGGTTACTACCGGATTAGTTGCTTTGGCAGGAGAAGTTAAGACAACAGCTTACATAGATGTCCAAAACATAGCAAGAGATGTCATCAACCGAATAGGATATACAAAAGGAGAATACATGTTTGACGGAAACTCATGTGGTGTCATCTCAGCAATTCACGAGCAATCACCCGACATCAACCAGGGTGTAGACAGAACCACCGAAGAGGAGCAGGGAGCAGGTGATCAGGGAATGATGTTTGGTTATGCTACCAATGAGACTGAAAACTATATGCCACTGGCTCTCAATATCTCCCACAAAATATTGATGGAACTTTCAGCTATCAGGAAGGAAGGAAAAGAAATGCCCTACCTGCGCCCTGATGCCAAGTCTCAGGTTACAATAGAATACGATGATAATAACCATCCACAAAGAATTGATACAATTGTTGTATCCACCCAACACGATGAGTTTGATACTGAGGACAAGATGCTTCAAAGAATCAAAGAGGATATTATAAACATTTTGATTCCGAATGTAAAAATAAGCATGAGTGCAGCTAATCAGGCACTTTTTACCAATGACATCAAATACTACATCAACCCTACGGGAAAATTCGTAATTGGCGGGCCTCACGGAGATGCAGGTCTTACCGGAAGAAAAATAATCGTTGATACTTATGGAGGTAAAGGAGCACACGGAGGGGGTGCCTTTTCCGGTAAAGACCCTTCCAAAGTAGATCGCTCTGCGGCATACGCCACCCGGCACATCGCTAAAAACTTAGTTGCTGCCGGGGTAGCAGATGAAATACTGGTACAGGTATCTTACGCTATCGGAGTAGCTGAACCTGTGGGCATTTATATTAATACTTACGGTACGGCTAAAATCAACATGAGTGACGGTGAAATCGCAAAACATGTTGAAAAAATATTTGAAATGCGTCCGGCCTTTCTGATTAAAAGATTAAAACTCAAGGCACCTATTTATTCGGAAGCTGCTGCTTACGGGCACATGGGCAGAACCCCGGAAACAAAAGAAATAGTATTCTACGGAAGTGGCGGGGAGAGGGTTAAAAAAGCAGTCGAAACATTTACCTGGGAAAAACTGGACTACGTCAATCAGGTAAAAAAAGTTTTTGGACTGTGAGTTCCGGCTTCATCACTTCAAAATTTGGTACTCAAAAACATCCGATCCTCAAACGAATTAAAGTTGTAAATGATGGAGTGAATTTTACTCCGACAGCTTATTCACTATTTTTTGTATCCATTCGGCAAATCTTGGACACTTTTCTAACATGCTGTTTATTTTAATTGTATCAAATATCAACGCTCCATCTCCTGTTTTATCATAATTAAAAATGCGCTGAAGTCTTTTGGACGGTGCTTTTTCAGGATGGTTATTGATGTCCTCCGGGTTTGAATATTTCTTCAAAATAGTATCAATCTGCCTTAGTTTGTTGTTATCGTCAATGACGAGATCAAAACCGGATCGGTATGAAAACATGAGTGCCTCCAGTTCATGTCGCTGGATGTAAGGAATGAAATCAGGGTTCCTGCCAAAATCAGCATGTATTGCATCTTCTATATTGTTTATCTGCAATGAATCATCCGTGTAACCGGGGAAATCAACCGGTAATCGAAAAAAATCAATAAGTGTGGTAATGATGACATTTCCCTGAGCAAATGTCCCGGTTACCTCTCTTTTAAATTTTTCATAATTGGCTACACCTCCCTTTTTGTGCTGTTTTCTGTTTGTAATGATCGTCTGAGCATTCATGGAATGAGTAAAACCCAAACCATACAGATATGGCATTATTAAATTATGAACCAAAATAATCTCCGTATGTCCTTCTACAATAAATACCAGCCGCTTCATTAGACACCGTAGGGTTGAGCACCAATTTTGTTTTGGCCCCAGAGATCACCAAGCGTGTACTCTTCTAGCCACGATGCTAAATCCGAACCATTCAGTCTGCTAAAAACAGATGCTCCCTCTTTCCTGTCAGTAACAATGATATTCTCCGGGTCAAACTGGTCAATCAAATTTACGGACTGGGTTGAAAGGATAACCTGAGACTTGTCAGAGACTTTCCTAACCAAAGCAGCCAGTTGATTGATGGCAACCGGGTGCAGCCCCAGTTCAGGTTCATCAATGATGATCGTACTTGGGGGATGGGGCTGCATCAGCAGTGTGGCCAAGCAAATAAACCGGAGCGTTCCGTCTGATAAGTGATAAGCATTAAAATAGGTCTCCGGATGTTCTCTTTCTTTCCATTCCAATTGGATCGTCTGATCATTCAGACGATTAGGTGTAAGATCAAAAGAATCAAAAAAAGGAGCAATGCCTCTAACAGTAAGCTCAATACGCTTGAAATGCTTCGGCTCCCTCTCCATGAGATAATACAGAAAAGCCGCAAGGTTTGACCCGTCACATTTTAACCTGTGATTATCATGAATATCAACACTGTTTTTCATGGGTGAAGTATCGCTCGTATCATGAAAGTGATAAACATCAAACTCCTTCAGTTTGATATTTACCCAACGAGCCTGTCCGGTGTTCATGTCTTTAAACTGCGACTCCTGCACATTTTGCTCATAATCGCTCTCCCACCAGTTATCCGGCCATTTATAGGCTGTTTTGATTGATCGGATGAAAAGGCTTTCTTGTCCTGCTTCCAAATCAATCATGAACTTATTTTCATCGTCATCCTTTTTGAAAAAAATAGTAAACTGAATACTTGAGGTATGCTTTTTCCCAAAATATAATAAGCTGTCAGGGCCTCCCTTCTTCCGGATATAGTTTTGAAAATTTTTATCGTAGATGTTACGAATGAGTGAAAAAAGGGAGATGAGGTTACTCTTCCCTGCACCGTTTCCTCCTAGCAGAATATTGACAGGCTGAAGATTTATGGCTAACGACTTAATGCTTTTATAGCCCGCTAATTCTATTCTTGTGATCATATTAGACATCAGTTTAATGCGTTCTTCAAAATTATGAAGATACTTATAATCTGTCCTGCTTACCAATACCCGATACCTACCGTTTCTCCGACATCTCTTGCTTATCTCCGGGAGTGATGCAGACAACTTCCCCGCTTTACCTATCTTGAGGCGTTAATTTATTTCTCATTAGCTATGACGATTAAAGAATCATTCGGTGAATTTGCAGAATATGTTCAAAAGCTGAAAGGCGACGAAAAAGGGGAGGCGCAGCTATTTCTTGATCACTTCTTCAAAGCATTAGGCTACGAAACCGGATTGATTGGTGCAGGAGCTGAGTTGGAGTTTCGGATAAGAGACGAAAGAAAAAAATCCACCTCATTCGCAGACCTCTTATGGCCTAATAGAGTGCTCATTGAAATGAAAAAGCGAGACGAGCACCTTGAAAACCATCTGCAACAGGTGGCTTCCTATTGGCTGAAACTTGCGGGGAAAAGACCTCAATACGTGGTGCTGTCCAATTTTGATGAGTTCTGGATTTACGATTTTGAAAAAAGCATCTTTGAACCGGAAGTAAAGGTACGCACCCAAGACCTGACGGAAGCCTACAATGCTTTTGCTTTTCTCTTTCCCAAACCGGAGCAGCCGATTTTCATTGCAAAAAGAGAGGACGTAACCGAACGAGTGGCTTATCTTATCTCTTCCACACACAAATCTTTAAATAAAAGAAGGATCAAGTCAGATACGGCATTGAGGTTTTGCTTGCAGTCCATCCTGACCATGTTTGCCGAGGACGTAGGGCTGCTTCCAAAAGATATTTTCAACCGGATACTTTCGGAGTTGGAGAATATGAACATCCCTAATCCTGAAACGATACCCGAATCGTATAACCGGATCGGAGGGTTATTCAATGAAATGAACCGCCCCGGTATTGCTGCCGGCGGGCTTTTCAAAGGAGTCGATTACTTAAACTCAGGGCTGCCTATCCCAAAGTGCCGGGAAGGGCAGACTTCTGTGTCTATTGGTTTCACAAAGCACATGACCGGCTGAAAGAAGGCCAATATGCCGGATTGGTTGGTACCAATACCATACGCCAAAACTATAGCCGGGAGGGCAGCCTGGACCATATTGTTAAAACCGGAGGCACTATTTTCAATGCCACTTCTTCTGAAAAATGGTCCGGAGAGGCCGCTGTTTATGTAAGTATCGTAAACTGGCGAAAAGGGCAGGTAACCGATCCCAAAACGCTATATATTCGGAAGGACGATCATTATGAAGGATTGGCATTAGATCATATCAACTCCAGCCTAAGTACCGGTACGGACGTATCAGGGGCGAAAGTGGTAAATGCCAACAGAAACCCAAAAAAGGTCTTTCAGGGACAAACTCACGGACATGAGGGATTTTTAATCCCCCAAAAGGAAGCCCTTAAATGGCTTAAAAAGCATCCCGAGTATGCCGAAGTGTTGAAACCGTTCTTGAATGGAAACGAACTCGTTGCCGCTGCGGGCTCCCAACCCAAGCGTTTTGTCATTGACTTTACCCTTCATGATGTCATTGCTGCTGCCAATTTTAAAGAACCCTTTCAAAGAATTGGATCAACGATGCTGCCGGATAGAAAAACGAAAGGCAAAAAACAGCAAAAGGAGAATGAACAACTCCTGAAGAAAAACTCTAAAGCAAAAATCAATAAACATCATATTAACTTTCTCAATAATTGGTGGAAACTATCTTATGGCAGAGAGAATATGCTCAGACAGAGAAATTCCCTCGTTAGATACATCGCCTGTTCTAGGGTTACTCAGCATCCGATATTTGAATTTATCTCTTCCGAAATCAATCCTAATGATGCTTTGATGGCTTTTTGTTTTGAGGACTACTATTCTTACGGGGTCATTTCTTCCGATATTCATATAGCATGGTTCAAAGCAAGATGTTCTACGTTAGGAGAAGGGCTCAGGTACACTGCCAACACCGTTTGGGACACCTTTCCCTAGCCGCAGTCGCCTTCGGAAGAGCAAATCGAAAAAGTGGCGGAAGCCGCCCGTAAACTACATGAAACACGCACCCAATACCTTAAAGAATACAACATAACCCTGCGAGATGTGTATCGCCTGCTCGAAAAGCCGGGGAAGAATGTGATCAAAGATTTGTACCGGGCTTTGGATCGTGCCGTGACGAAAGCCTACGGATTTGACCCCGAGTCAGATGTCCTTCGGCAGCTACTAGATTTAAACTTAGCAGCAGCCGAAAGGGAGAGCAAGAAGCAGGAAGTTCAGGCACCGGGCTTGCCCGCTTGGGTCAAAAATCCGGGGCGGTTCATTACGGATGCCTGTGTAAGATTTAAGGGATGATGTCTTGATATAGGTAACACAAAAAGTGTGAAAATGGGAAAAAATGCCTGCTGACCGGACTAAAATGCCTGCTGACCGGACTAAAATGTCTGCTGACCGGACTAAAATGCCTGCTGACCGGACTAAAATGCCTGCTGACTGAACTAAAATGTCTGCTGACCGGACTAAAATGCCCGCTGACCGGAGTAAAATGCCCGCTGACCGGACTAAAATGCCTGCTGACCGGACTAAAATGCCTGCTGACCGGACTAAAATGCCTGCTGACCGGACTAAAATGCCTGCTGACTGAACTAAAATGCCTGCTGACCGGACTAAAATGTCTGCTGAACGCTCTGTAATAACCGCTTGGCAGAGATAGATGCGTAGGTTCGGAAGATGCCTGTGTGAAATTTGAGGAATGAAATGCTGAAATACGTAGGCACAAAAAAGTATCAAAATAAAAAACAACCTCGGATCAGTCAAGGATAACCTCGGATCGGTCAAGGATAACCTCGTTCAGCGTTTTCATACTTGATTATTCAACATTACCGGCATTACCAGCATCAAAATATCTTCCTCATTATCCTTTTCGTTGGGTGTAATAATGCCTGCCCGATTAGGAGGACCTAGTTTCAAGGTGATGTCATCTGAGTCAATATTACTTAACATCTCCACTAAGAATTTTGCATTAAAGCCGATTTCAAGGTCTTCACCATCGTGTTCACATACTAATCTTTCATTTGCTTCATTGGAAAAATCAAGATCTTCAGCCGAAACCATTAACTCGTTTCCGGTAATTTTTAGCCTTACCTGATGGGTAGTTTTATTGGCATAGATAACTATCCTTTTCAGCGAAGAGAGGAACTCATCTTTTTTGATGACAACGGTATTATTATTATCTAACGGAATAACATTCTCATAATCAGGGAACCTTTCATCAATCAACCTACAGATCATTTTTACCTGATCAAAATTAAAGAGTGCATTGGATGCGTTGAACTCAACATTCACATTGGTCGTCTCAGCCGGGAGCGTAGCTTTTAAAAGCGTGAGTGCTTTTCTCGGAATAATCATGCTATGTTCCATATCAGCAACAACGTCCACTCTTCTGTATCTAATTAGCCTGTGACTATCAGTGGCTACGAAGGTTGTGTTTGTTTCATCTAATGCTACAAAAACACCTGTCATAGCGGGCCTCAACTCATCATTTGATGTTGCAAAAATCGTATTGTTGATGGCCCGGCCAAGAATATCAGAGGACATATTTACTGAGTATCCGTCAGATACCGTAGGTATTTTAGGAAAATCAGTGGCATTTTCACCGGCCAGTTTATATCGTCCGTTATCCGAATTAATCTCAATACTGTATGTATCACTATCAATAGAGAAGGTCACAGGCTGCTCAGGCAGATTTCTTAAAGTCTCTAATAAAATCTTTGCCGGAATAGCAATACTGCCATCCTCTTTAGCTTCCACCTGAAGTTCGGTAATCATACTCGTCTGAAGGTCAGAAGCGGTTACGGTTAAGTTTCCATCGCTAATTTCGAATAGGAAATTTTCTAAAATAGGCACCACGGGATTCGTAGTAATAACCCCATTGATGGCTGACAATTGCTTTAGCAAATAGGAAGATGATACTATAAATTTCATATAAATAAAGTTTAGATAGGTTGGTTTAACCTGTAAATCTGTCTTTTTCAGGCAAATTTAGATCGCTAAATTAACTATAAAAAATGAATCAATTGATAGATCAGTCAGAGAAGAAATCAGAAAGTTCCGGTAATAAGTTATTTACCCTTTTGCTATCAATTACCATCATTCTGTTTCCCGTAGTCACTAAGTGATAGTTTTGACCGGACAGAGGAGGAAATATTTTCATTGATAACCGATCTTCATTATTGATCTCATCAATTGTTAGTTGAGCGGTTGGTTGTGTGGCCATTAAACTATCAAATCTTGGAAACCTGCCTTTTGAAATGATTTCATTGGCTTGAAAGTACTGAAACTGATTCAAATAATCTACCAGGGCAGAACTGTCCCGGGGAGGCTGTCCATTCACAAGAAAGAAGGTATTATCAAATTGAATGACAATGTCCTGAGCATTTTGATAGTCAACTTTTATCCGCTGAATCGTCCTCCAGCCGGCATCCAAAATCAAGCGATCTCTCCATTGATCCGGATGAAGCTCAAATATTCCAATCACATTATCCCGATAACCGGGGACACTCACCTCTGAAACCCCACTCCCATCAATAAAGAAAGCTTTTGTTTTGGTTGGATTTACAGCATATTGCAATTTCACCACCTCTTTGGAGGTGACAAGTTCAATCTCTCCTAAAGTATCCCCTGCCCACGTGCTAATCTTCCCTAAGGTTTCCACTTTATCCAGAATTATCAGTAAAGTGTTGAAGAATTCCCTATCTACCCGCAGGCTGTCATCAAGCAGCCAGCCATTCTCAGATTTAACCATCGAAACCACCTGATCATTATTTGTAAAACTGATTCTACTTAGACTCTCCTTCTCAACACCATCAAAATAACGGTTAGAAGCAGCATTGTTAATTCCCTTTCGTGGATTTAAGAAGAGGTAAAGGTTTGCCGTAAGAAGCACTACAATAACTGTGATATAAATAACCGGTTTTTTCATGTAGCAAATTTTTTACGTCTCCGGTACCACTTCGCCAAGCCTGGCAGCAAAATCAAAAAAACGGGTATTACCAAATTGATAAATTGCCATTTCGTTTTCTCCTTCCGAACCTTAACCCTGTCCAACGGACGTATTCTGACTTCGCGGGATCGGGCTTCAATCAAACCCGAATCATCCACAAGATAAGCCAATACATTAAGTAGAAAGTCTTCGTTTGCGTAGGTTGTGCCGGTAAAAGGTTCTACACCAAGACCTAGTGCCTCACCTGATTCCGGATCTATTTCATTGCGAACCATATCTCCATCCCCTATTACGATGACCTTCCCCGAAGTCCCCTTATCAACAAAACTCATTTTATCAAAACCCTTGGGGATTAGTCGGTTAGCGTACAGTGATGTGAAACTACCCTCAAGCAAATACCCGATGGTCCTAGGTCCATCAGTAAATTTTTCAGGTCTTAATTCATCACGGAGATCATTAAAGGCTACACGCACCGGTGAGCCAATCACTTTTGTATATTGACTGGTAGTGATCAATGGCGTTTTTTTAATTCCCGCTGCCTTCACAGTGTCCACTTCAGAAACAAACTGACCAAGAATCGCATCTAAGTTTCTAACCGACGGGTGCCCGGAAAAATGGGTTAAAACCGGTGAAAAAGGCCATGGGATCATCTGAATCTGAGGCTGATCTCCAATATTGCCGGTAACCACCGGCAGTTGTCCGCTGTTTATATCCAATATATAATTTTGATTTATTCTAACTCCATACCGAAACAGCATATCTGTCAGGTTTAATTCTCTGGGAATGGCTACCGTACCCTCCCCAAACATACTATCCGGGTCAGGTAAACTCAAAGCATCCATAAAGAAGAGGATGTTTCCTCCCCGCATCAAATACTGATCCATCAAGTATTTGTCCTGTTCGGAAAAGGCACTGTCCGGCTTAGCTACCACGACCGCATCGTAGCCGGACAATTCTTTTTTCCCTTTCAGTGAAACGTTAAAGAGATCATACTTAGAAAGTACCGTACTTCGAAATCCTGCAATACTCAGAGAGTCTAATACACCATGTCCGGTGATGTATCCGATCTTTTTGGTTGAGATGCCTTCCAACTGTACGATTGCTGCTGCCAGCCGATACTCCAGCCCTTCAATGGCCTGATTCAACTGCTCCTCGGGGCCTAAAGCACTGTTTCCTTTTAAAAGATTGACAGATACCTCCCGCATTCTCTTTGAAACCATGGCTCCGGGGAAAATGAGCTTTTCCATACGATCACCATCGGCATTTTTATAACTTAGATTGGTAGGTTCCAGCCCCCTGTTTATCAAGGATTGATAGAACTGACTTCGGGCTTGCGTATTATTGGCCTGTGAAGGATCGGTAAACTTGTAGGTAATGACATTATCGCTCTCGGCAGCAAACCGATCAAGCATTTCTGCAATAGCTCCCTGAAACCGCTTAAAATTACCCGGAAAATCCCCCTCCAAATACACCTCAAAGAAAACCTCCTCCTCCAGGTTTCTCAACAGTTCTTTAGTCGCATTTGACACCGTGTATTTCTTTTCTTCCGTAAGATCGAGTCGGACATTAAAGCTATCAGCTAATTGATTGACCAGCCATACTCCAAGGACGAACATGATGGACTCCAGGAGTATATGTAACTTTCTTTCACTCATTTCCTTTGTAGGATTAAGGTCACTCGAGTGAAATAAAGAACCAAAATAATCATTGACAGGAAGTATACCACATCTCCAAAATCAATCAATCCTTTGCTCAAAGTCTCATAGTGACTCAAAATTCCGATCTGACTCATCAGGTAAGAACTACTGGCCCAGATATTGATAGCTGCGACCGAATCAAAACCGGCATAGAATATAAAACATAAAAACGCAGCCAGAATGAATGAAACAACCTGATTGCTCGTAAGTGCTGAAGAGAAAACACCAATGGCTGTAAAAATTCCACCCAGCAAGACCAACCCGATATATGAACCAATGATACCTGCCGTATCAATATTTCCGACCGGATTTCCCAGGTATAACAAAGAAAAGTAATAGACCAATGTCGGCAATATTGATAAGCAAACGAGTATAAAACCAGCCAGAAACTTACCGCATATAATCTCTAAATCTCTAAAAGGCAGTGTATAAAGTAACTCCATGGTACCGCTTCGCTTTTCTTCCGCAAACGACTTCATCGTAATAGCGGGAATCAAAAACATAAGCACATAGGGTCCCAATGAAAATAAGGTCTCCATACTCGCATAACCATAGTCCAAAACATTGGTATCGGGGAATACCCACATGAGCAGCCCAATACCGGTAAGGAAAATCCCGGTAACAACATAGGCAATCAGAGAATCCAGAAACTCGTTGATTTCTTTGACTAGTATCGTGATCATGTACCTTTTGTTAATTCCTGAAATACCCTCTCAAGTGACTGCTCTTCCTTAGAAATATTCACCAGGGGGAGTTCTCTGTCACCCACAATTTTCATGATTTGTTTTCTGAGGTCTCTTGTTTCGGCAGCGATCATGTATGTGCCATCCTCCCGATATTCCGTTTCAAAATCCTTGAATAAGCGGATGTCAATCTCCTCTTCAAATTCCACCTTATAAGAAAGCTTCCCTGATTGCACCGTTTTTAGGTTTTCAACCTTGTCATTTGCTACAATCTTCCCCTTATTGATGATCACAATGTGATTACAAAGTACTTCCACTTCCTGCATAACATGAGTGGAAAAGATAACAGTCTTGTTTTCGCTTGCCTGCTTAATCAATTTTCTGATTTCCACAAGTTGATTGGGGTCTAACCCACCGGTAGGCTCATCCAAGATCAAAACCTCCGGATCATGAATGAGTGCTTGTGCCAGTCCCACTCGTTGACGATACCCTTTTGAAAGTGTGCCGATTTTTTTTCTTTGCTCTCTTTCCAAACCCACCAAAGTGATCATTTCCTCTACCTTGTGCTTTACTTTTTTGAGTTTATAAGCAGCCCCAACAAATCTAAGGTACTCTTTCACATACATATCAAGGTACAAAGGATTGTGCTCCGGAAGGTAGCCTGTCATGCGCTTCACCTTCAGGGGTTCCTTCACTACATCTACGCCTTCTAAAGTAATCGTCCCACTACTCGGTCGGACGAACCCTGTTGCAATTTTCATAGTAGTTGATTTGCCGGCCCCGTTCGGACCCAAAAAACCGGTGACTTCCCCTTTTGCAGAGCTAAATGAAATATCGTCCAAGGCTCGCTGAACACCATATATTTTGGTCAGGTTTTGAACTTCAATGGACATATTGGAACTAATGTATTTATTTCAGGTTATATCGGATGTATTTATTTGTAACCATTTGAAACTAAAAGTGAGGTACAAATATTTTCATTTACTTCAGAACCATAATACTGTTTTAAAATCATTATGATCACAATTATTAGTGGTACTAATCGCAAAAATGCGAATTCATTCAAAATTGCTAAACAATACAAAGACATTCTTCAAATGAAGGGACAAGAGGCTGACATCATTGATTTAAAGAATTTACCGGAAGATTTCCTTTCAACCTCTTTCTACGAAAATAAAAGAGCAAATAAAGCATTTAAACCATTAATGGATCAAATGAAAAAATGTCCAAAATTTGTTTTTATTGTTCCTGAGTACAATGGCTCTTTTCCAGGCATCTTGAAGCTGTTTATAGACGCATTGGAATTTCCGGGAACCTTGAAAAATAAAAAATGTGCTTTAGTTGGACTCTCCTCCGGAGTGCAGGGGAGTGCAATGGCGATGAGCCACCTAACCGATATCTTCAACTACTTGGGGATGCATGTATTGGCACAAAAGCCTAAACTAATGGGAATCAATGACCGCATGTCAAAAGATAGAATAGCCGATGAGCTAGGCATTCAGTTATTGGAAGAGCAAGCCGAAGCACTCATAAACTTCTAACTATGCCGGTAAACCTCATTAAGATACTGTAACACGCAAGATAAATATATCTTTGAGGAAAAGTGAGACGAAGAAAAGCATAGCTCAAATTATCTAAAATGTAGGTCTGCTCATACAAATATAAAAGAGGTATCATAGACAGGAAGCAACGAAAAAACAGGTTCTAAAATTCTATTTAGAGAGATATGGAAAGCGTAGCGAAGGATTACCGGAAAGTGTATTAGGATATAGTAGCCAAAGTACTACATCCCGTCCAAAGCAAAAGCTTATCATTGTGGAGGGAGGTAATAGTTTGTTTAGGCATTTTTAACAAAGTTAAGGAGCTAAAACAAAAATGTAGACAGATCAAAAAAAGCGGTTATAATTTGATGTTAAAAAAACAATCAATCAAGTATAATTTGAATGATAATGCCAAAATACCTTCTAAAAAAGTTCTAATCATAACCTATTATTGGCCGCCTAGTGGTGGGGTTGGTGTTCAGAGATGGATGAATTACGCCCTGCAATTAAAGAAAAGGGGATGGGAACCCATTATCCTGACACCCGAAAATCCGCAATTTGAAATCCGGGATGAAAAACAAATGGCCAGAGTAGCTGAAATCCCGGTTTACAAAGTCCCAATCTGGGAGCCGTTCAATTTTTTTCATAAACTGACCGGGGATAAGAAAAAAGGGAAGATTCAGCAGGGGCTTGTTTTAGAAAATTCAAGAAAGTCTTTCGTAGATAAAATTTCGGTATGGATTCGTGGAAACCTATTTATTCCGGATTCAAGAGTTTTTTGGATAAGAAGTGCAGCTAAAAAAGCTAATGAGATCATCCAAAAAGAGGGCATTAATTTAATGATAACTACCGGTCCCCCTCATAGCATTCACCTTATCGGTCGAAATGTAAAAAGAAAAACAGGAGTTAAATGGCTGGCAGATTTTAGAGACCCATGGAGTAAATGGGATATACTAAAAAGACTCAAAACTTCTGCTTTATCGCTATATTTCCATGAGCGATTAGAACAGTCCGTAATTAATGAAGCGAATATGGTTAGTACGGTTAGCAAGCAACTGGCAGAATCCTTTGGAAAAGCGGAAGTATTGTACAATGGAATGACGATGCCTTCTGAGAATACTTCTCAACTCAATGACGAAGTATTTGTCATCGGATACTTTGGCATGCTTAATGAACTTCGCAATCCCGCGCATTTGTGGATGACTCTGGATCAGTTATGCAGAGAAGATCCGGATTTTGCTAAAAAACTTAAAATCAGAATAGCAGGGATAGTTGCTGAATCTATCAAGCATGAGCTAAATAAGTTCAAATGGCTCAAAGGTAAGGTGGCCTATCTTGGATATTTGTCACATAACCAAATATTGAATGAATATAAAAAGTGTAACTTACTCTTACTTCTGTTGAATAAGTCGGACAATTCAAAATGGATTTTACCGGTAAAGTTCTTTGAGTATTTGGCAGCACATCGGATGATTTTGTGCCTCGGGGAGAAAGGCAGTGATCTGGAGGACTTGATAAATGGTTTGGACATAGGAGAGATTTTTTCTTATTCGGATGTTCAACAAATAAGAGCATTTATTATAGCCAATTTTAGAAACATAACTTATCCTAATGTATCAGATGTAGATACCCTTTTAAAAAGGTTTTCTCATGAAAGATTAGCTGATAAGCTTGAAGAATTACTAATCAAAATGAAGTGAGTTTAAGAATCGGGATAATAGGTTGTGGAAGAATAGCTGAAAGACACGCATTGCACATTAGTCATCTGGCAGCTCTGGCGGCAGTTTGTGATATAAACGAATCAAGAGCTAAAATACTGGCAGGTAAATATAAAGTACCCTATAGGCTAAATCTTGATGAAATGTTAGCATTCGGAGACATGGATGTTGTAGCTGTATGTTCTCCAAACGGATTGCACGCTGAACATTCAATAGCTTCTCTCAGATCGGGATTTCATGTTTTGTGTGAAAAGCCAATGGCAATTGATTCATCGGACTGTGAAGAGATGATAAAAGCATCCGAAAGATGCAATAAAAGGCTTTTTATCGTAAAACAAAACCGATTTAACCCGGCCGTTGAGGCGGTAAAAGAAAAGATAGACGAAGGTGCATTCGGAAAGATTTACTCAATTCAGCTTAACTGTTTTTGGAATAGAAATTTTAATTATTATAATAATTCAGACTGGAAAGGCTCTAAAAAATTGGACGGGGGCACTCTGTTTACGCAGTTTAGCCATTTTATAGATTTGCTGTATTGGATGATTGGAGATGTAGAAGCCGCAACTGCTATGGTCAAAAACTATGCACACGATGGTATTATTGAATTTGAAGATACAGGTGTCGTTAATCTCAAATTCAAAAACGGAGTCCTCGGTACCATCAACTATACGGTAAATTCCTATCGGAAAAATATGGAAGGCTCCATCACAATTTTTGGGGAGAGAGGAACCGTCAAGGTCGGAGGACAATACCTAAACAAGCTGGAATATCAATCTTTTGAAGGTGAGGGCATTAGTGAACTTAAAGATGGGAATCCGGCAAATGAATATGGTGAATATCAAGGGAGTATGAGTAACCATGATAAAGTATATGAAAATCTCATTGATGTTTTAGAGAATGGCGGGAGAATCGCTGCAAATGGCTCGGAAGGTTTAAAAACAGTTGAAATCATCGAAAAAATCTACAAAGCAGCAAATGGCTGATTCCTCCATAGCAGCTAAGGAGATACTCAGATGGGAAAGCGTATTATTTTAGAAGTTGAAATTCATCAATACAACATAATAAGATTTAACATATCGTCAGAAGTGTTCGGTGCAAACATTTGCTGACTAAATATGCTAAGAAACTTCCCAAAAGTGAATCATTCGCCAAAGCGAAGAGGGCTTTTACGCTTTGCTATCGTGGTCATTTAAACCTCCAAGGTTTTCAAAACCTTGGAGGTTTTTGTGGTGCTTTCGTTTCGTTGGTTAAACCTTCAAGGTTTCTATGCTTATACTATTCCACAAAAAAAAGCCCTCACCTTCCTGCAAGGGCTTTATGACAGAGGTTTGGAGAGTTTCAAACTTCCCAAAAGTGAATGATTCGCCAAAGCGAAGAGGGCTTCTATGCTTTGCTATCGTGGTCATTTAAACCTCCAAGGTTTTCAAAACCTTGGAGGTTTTTGTGGTGCTTTCGTTTCGTTGGTTAAACCTTGAAGGTTTCTATGCTTATACTATTCCACAAAAAAAAGCCCTCACCTTCCTGCAAGGGCTTTATGACAGAGGTTTCGGGAAGTTTCAAACTTTCCAAAAG
>JACONI010000094.1 GCA_014323825.1 Ekhidna sp.
GCACCGGCGTTTTCCTCCGGCTCTTTCATCCTTACGATAGGTGAAGATGCCGCAACAGATGCTAACGTAGGTGCTGCGGTTGCAGCTGTAGACCCTGATGAGGATGGTGTAACTTATACCCTCACCGGCGAAGATAGTGGTGATTTCTCCATAGACGGAAACGGTCAGATTACCGTTGCAAGCACACTTGACCGTGAGACCACAAGCAGTTACACGCTTACTGTAACCGCCACAGATGATGATGCAACGAACTCACTGTCAGCCACGGCCACCGTTACCATCAATGTTACCGATGTAAATGACAACGCCCCTAAGATTACCTCCGATAACGCAAAAAAAGTAGCAGAGAATACCACCACAGTGCTAACTGTCGTGGCGACCGATGCGGATGCGAACACCACGCTTACCTATTCGCTCAGTGGAGGATCGGATAGGAGCAGTTTCAGCATTGATGCAGGCAGCGGTGCTTTGACTTTCAACTCGGCCCCTGATTTTGAAGCAAAGGGCAGTGCTGCCGGTAATAATACCTACGTTGTGCAAGTAACGGCAAATGATGGGACGAGCGACAGCAGTCCGCAGACGATCACCGTTACAGTTACCGATGTGGATGAGGTGCTTGGCGTTCCGTCTGCCGAAGGCATGGAACTCTATCCGAACCCTGCCTCCGTTCACTTCAGGCTGACGGGTATTTCGGGGCAGTTAAGCGGAGTGACACTCATCGGCACGGCAGGTAAAGCAGTCAGAAGTTATCCGGTTTCAAAGGACGGATTGTACGATCTTTCAGGGTTGAACGAGGGTCTCTTTTTCGTTTTCACTGAAGGAGACGGAGGGCGTAAGGCTGTGGGGAGGATCGTGATAAGGAAGTAAGAAAGTAGCACTAAGGCATCAGCAGCCCCGGCAGAGATGTCGGGTTTTTTTGTACTTATCCGGAACGGATAAAAACCACCCGCTCCGAGTGTAGTTGGTAACTACTCTTTGTCTTGAACAGGATTTATTTGATTTTAGGATGGCCATGATTTTTATTGTAACCCTATTTTACTATTTTCCAGTCCGAGAAGTATCGGATTTAAACCTTGAAGGTTTCTCTAATATCATTATCAACAATGGCTTCCTTTTTCATCAAAACACGTCTGCGTCCGTCAGCGAGATCTGCGGGAGAGTGGAGAGCCTTTCGCAAGGTGTCCCGTCCTCAAAAAACAAAAGTGAATGCTTCGCCAAAGTAGAGAGGACTGCTACGATGCTATCGTCGTTATTTTAAACCTTCAAGGTTTTGAAAACCTTGAAGGTTTCTCTAATATCATTCATCCACAATGGCTCCTTTTCTTTATCAAAACACACGTCTGCGTCCGTCAGCGAAAGCTGCGGGAGAGTGGAGAGCCTTTCGCAAGGTGTCCCGTCCTCAAAAAACAAAAGTGAATGCTTTGCCAAAGTAGAGATGGCTTCTACGATGCTATCGTCGTTATTTTAAACCTTGAAGGTTTTCAAAACCTTGAAGGTTTCTCTAATATCATTATCAACAAAGGCTCCTTTTCTTCATCAAAACACGTCTGCGTTCATCAGCGAAAACTGCGGGAGAGTGGAGAGCCTTTCGCAAGGTGTCCCGTCCTTAAAAAACAAAAGTGAATGCTTCGTCAAAGCAGAGAGAACTGCTACGATGCTATCGTCGTTATTTTAAACCTTCAAGGTTTTTAAAACCTTGAAGGTTTCTCTAATATCATTCATCCACAATGGCTCCTTTTCCTCATCAAAACACGTCTGCGTCCGTCAGCGAAAGCTGCGGGAGAGTGGAGAGCCTTTCGCAAGGTATCCCGTCCTCAAAAAATAAAAATGAATGCATATAATTAATTCTTTATTATAAAGTTTTTATTTTATGATGTCACCTTCACTTGGGCAGTCTGTAAGCATAGATTTTGGCTTTATTCCAATCTATTACCCATAAAGAGTAATGATTGCCCGCAGCTGTAAAAGTAGTAATGTCCTTGTCATGCACGTGCCCGGTAGCAAGGTTTCTACCTCATACTTCCGTATTATAAACTTTCTTTATCGTCCACCTTCTCAATCTCATCAATATCTGCCTCACAAGCTTTAATCAGTTTTTCTAAAAAAGAAGAAACATAATGTACTGTTTTGCCATTTGGTTTTATCTCTTTCCAGTGCTCATCTCCCCAAGATTGATAACTATTTTCAGGAAAGTTTGACCACCACTGTGCATTAAGTTTATATTCTTCCTGTGCTTTGCAACCGGTCTTATTGCAATAGTCTTCATTGTAATTAGCTCTTTTTATAGGTGTGTTGGACAGAATTAACGGAAAAAACCCTCTTGGAAAATAGTTTGGTATATTTATATTTCCTTCATATTTTCCATATCCTTCCCTGTTTGAATATATGCCCACTCCCGACCCTTTCCAAGCGTTTTTTTTGATTAACCAACCTTGTAAATGTTTTATAGTAATATCAAAATGCCCTTTTTCATATTTCCAGTCATCATCTATCACATTTCTGTTTTTTAAATCTTCGTAAACCAACTTTGGCAACTCCTCATTAAAAAGCCGGTTTACCTCTTCTGCATAGTGCTTTTTAAATTTTTTACGTTCATTTTCCCATAATGAAATAACTTGATGAGCCTCTATTATGTTATTCTTTACTACTTTGTACATGGGTGTATTTTTGAAGGTGTTTTGCTTTCTAAATTCTAAATTGATATGCTCTGCAAATTCCTCCAGAAGTATGGTTAGCCTTTCTGCTCCGGTTTCTTTTAATACCTCAATACAGTTATTTATCCAATCCCTTATTTGTGAGTAGGAGATAATTAAAAACTTATTTTCTTTCTCCAGCTTCTCTCTTTTATCCTTGCTTAAACTTTTTTCTGTTGGGTTTTCTCCTTGTCTCTCTAAATAAATCATCAAATAATTATATCCATACTTTTTCGCCATAAAATCACAATACCGCATTATCTGTCTTTCCCCACCATTGGCAAAAGGTTTGTTTTCAATAGCAACAGCGAACCTGTTTTCAAACAGCATGAAAATATCTATTGGTCCGTCAAGAGATTTATTAGCATATTCAAGGGAAATATCAACACTTTTAGCATTCTTGAAAAATGCCTTTTTTCTTAAAAAGAAGCTGTCAACAAACTGATCTAAGAATAATTGACCTTGTGCGTGTACTCCTTTTGGGTTGAGTAGTTCTCCTATAAATCTTGATAGTTGTGTTTCTTTAGGAGATAAAATATGAAAAACGTTAAAATCCGGAGTAATTATTTTATTGTTCTCCTGATCCTCTTTGTGGTATGTCTGTAATTCATAAAATAGCTTTTGAATATCCATTAAGACTGTATTTTTAATTTGCCCCAGTCCCAAAGGCATTATTAATTTTTTTCAATAAAAAAGCGTGGGTACTGTAGCTTATTGGTATCTAAGGCATCTCCAAAAGCCCACACACCTAAACAAAAACAGCCCACGCCGTAGCGTAAGCGTCTTACTTCTATCTTAGGTGTATTTTAAAACTTGGAGATTTTTAGATACCCAACAAAAGCTAACGCTTTAATATTTTTATAATTTTTATTTTATCTATGTCATAAGCAAAAAACATCTGTTAGCAGTCTGAACGAAACTGATATCTTGTTCCGTAAGTAGTTTGTTATTAAACATTTATGATAAAATCAAAGTTGTATTGACACAAATATTAGCAATTTTTATCTCATTTTCTTCCTTTCCCTGCCTATAGAGAGATTTTTATTTATCCCGAACAACCCGTTTTTACTGATCAAGTCCCCTCAGTTCCTCTTTGAGTTTTTTAGGCAGCTTGCTCACCACCAACTCATAGCTATGATTTATTAAATGTCTGATCTTTTTGTCCGAAACGCTTCCGTCAGTGTCTACGGAGTTCCAGCATTTTTTATTCATGTGATATCCCGGTCGAATAGAACCATCATATTCCTCCCTTAATTCAATAGCATATTCAGGGTCACATTTTAGGTTGATGTATTCAAATGTATCAGTATCGGTTAGGGCATACATCTTTCCCATCACCTTTAGCACCAAGACATCCGGTCCAAAAGGTGTTCCCTCTGTGGTGCCAGGCCTATTCAGGCAATAATCTCTAAACTCCTCTATGTTCATGAGCCTAAAATTAAGAAAATAACCAAATATAATTTTTAGGCTAATCTAAAATTTTATTATTAATAGACTAATATTTATTTTTGTCTGATAAAATGAAAAAATGGACTTACATCATCGCTTTTATTCCCCTCATTGGATTCAGCCAGCATGAAATAAATGGGTTGGTATCTTATCAAGACGAGGGGCTGCCCGGAGCTACCGTTCAAATAGTTGATACGCAATTTGGGGCAATAACAGACCCTGATGGTTCTTTTGTTCTTTCCAGTGTTCCTAAAGGAAGTTATACACTGGAAGTAAGGTCTTTAGGATTTAAAATTCAAAAGCAATCCATTGAAGTACCTGTCAGCAATTTGCTGAGCATCCAACTGGAAGAGAGTGCTCTGACGATGGATGAAGTAGTGGTGACGGGCACTATGCAACCGGCCTTCGTATCAGCTTCCCCGGTTAAAGTGGATGTTGTTACCTCTCGGTATCTTGATACGTTCACCCCCTCTGCTGCTACCGGTGTGATTGAAGGAGTAGGTTTAATTAACGGTGTTCGGGAGGTGGTAGCATGTGGTGTATGCTTTACGAATAACATTTCCATAAATGGATTACCCGGTCCCTATACTGCCGTTTTGATGGATGGAACTCCTATTTATGGTAATCTTGCCTCAGTCTATGGACTAAATGGGATCCCTAGTATGATCATTGACCGTTTTGAGGTAATTAAAGGCCCCAGTTCAACACTATACGGTTCTGAGGCCGTAGCAGGTGTAATAAACATCATTACCAAAAATCCTGAAATGCAGCCAAAAGCCACTATTGACATGATGGGAACTTCTCACTATGAGTTATTCGGAAATTTATCAATAGCTCCCGAAATAGGAAATAGTAACGGATTTGTCGGGGTAAACTATGCGTACATTAATAATTTTGATGACGAAAATGAAGATGGATTCGGAGACAATATCAACATGGATCGCATCTCACTCTTCTCAAAATGGAACCTTAGCAGACCTTCTGACAGGCAGTTTACCGTCTCGGCAAAATACTTTTATGAAGATCGAAGAAACGGGGTGGAAGAATTTCTTGCGGATCGTAACTACCGGGAACTCAGAGGGAATGATCAAATTTATGGAGAGAGCATCTACACCCATCGGGCAGAGCTTTTTGGAACCTACGAATTGGGCTTTGCGGAAAACCTAAGGGTTGATTACTCTCTTAGCAGACATGAACAGAACAGCTATTATGGATCAGATTACTACAAAGCCTCCCAGCACATTTTCTTTACCAATCTGATTTGGCAAAAAGACTTAACCGATCATTCCATAACCGGAGGGTTTACTTCAAGGTATCAAACCTATGATGATAATACTATTGCAACTATTCAGAACGGGATAAATCAACCCGAAAGACAATACATCCCCGGTGTATTCGTACAGGATGAATGGTCACTAAGTGAAAAATTCACGCTCTTAGGCGGGGTGAGATTTGACCATTACGAAGAACATGGAGTGATCTTCTCCCCAAGGTTAAATGCAAAATATAAGCCGGGAAACCGGACAACTGTCCGCTCAAACTTTGGTACAGGGTTCAGGATTGTGAATCTTTTCACTGAAGATCACGCATTTGTTACCGGGCAGCGGGAAGTAATCATTGAAGAGAACCTGCAACCTGAGAAATCTTACAATGTCTCACTCAACCTCAATCATTTGTTTACCATTGGAGAAAGTCAGGGGATGGTTGATATTGATGCATTCCATACCTACTTTACCAATAAAATTACACCGGACTACGAAAATGACAAAGAGATTCGGTATGCCAATACGGATGGCTATGCAATTAGCAAAGGAATCGGATTAAATATCCGGCAAGAGTTTGCATTCCCTTTATCATTTAATGCAGGGATGAGCTTTCAGGAAGTAACCGAAACCGAAAAGGGTGAGACAAGAGCCATTGAATTTGCACCTCAGTGGACCGGAGTTTTTACCCTTGATTATCATCTTAAAAGACTTGATACTTCGTTCGGCTGTACCGCCAGCATAACCGGACCCATGGCACTGCCCGAAGTATTTGATCTGGATGCCGAAGGCAAGCCTCTACCCGTCTCCAGGCCGACTTCTTCACGGGTATTTGGCATTCACAATCTTCATCTTTCCACAAGCCTTAACGATAACCTCTCCATCTACGGAGGAATACAAAACATCCTTAATTATATGCAGCCCTGGTCACCTCTGACAGGAACTAATGACCCTAATGCCAGGTCGGGCTTCAGCGACAGTTTTGATACGGCCTATGCCTACGCTCCTATTCATGGCAGGGAGTTTTATTTAGGCATTACATGGAAACTTTAACTTTATCTGATAGCATCCATCAGAAAAATAAATGATAATTTAGCTGTATCTTTCCATCATAAAACTGATTTTTACGTTTATATTCTAAATTATTAAAAAATTAAACCTTATGAAATCAATCTTATTTTCTATTGTTGTTCTTTTTTCAGTAAAAGTATTTGCACAAACGCCTATTGATGAGCTACAAAAAAATAATATCAGCTATCTTGAATTACAGGAAAGCGAAGGGTTTGAGTTCAGGTCGCAGATCATTACTGAGTTTGACTCGAATAATGCTTCCCAGAATGTAAATATTAAGCTAAGTAAGGACTTCATCTACATAGTGGTTGCTCTCGGAGACAGCAATATCCCCAAGATTAGTTTAGATATTAAACCTGCTAACAATGCTAAGATGGAATCAATGATGCCGGACGAAAGTTTGACAGGTCAGTCTTTTTTAGTCACTCCGTCTAAATCGGGGCGATTCAAAATCTCAATCAATGCTATCGGTCTAGAAGCCTCCCGAAGTGGATTCATCAGTTTTATGATCTTAAGAAAATAAAAGGACAGTACCTTAGGCTGCTCCGCAGGTAACCGTTTCATACATGGAGATACATTCTGTATTGTAATTTCTGATATGCTTTTCCGGTTGTATCAGAACCTGTACTTGCATTTCACGGATAAAAAAATGATATATTCTTATAACAAAAAATAAAATATTTATTTACATTTATTTTTTTGCATTGCTAATTTAACAAAGATAAGTGATTAAAAAGTAGATATAAAGAATACGCTATCATCTCTTTCGATTAAGCAGGATTAAATTGCCGATTTAGTTGGTGAATTAACTGATGAACATTAAAAACAACAAATTGCGTGGTTTCCCGGATCGTTTTATCCACTCTCTACCTATCCAACTATTATTTCATAATTTCAAAAAAAACCTGGCACTTGTATTTGTCTGGATCATCGTAATAGCAGCATTTACCGGGGGATTAGGAAAAGTGTATGGTATTCACTATCTCTTTCTGGATCCTGAGTATTTAGGAAAGGTCGGGTTTTGGAGTTTCTTCTTCGTTGGTCTTTCATTTGGAAACCTTGTCATTGCTTGGAATATTACCACCTACATTCTCGACTCACATAGATTTCGATTTATCGGGGTTCTTGAGCGGCCATTTACAAAATTTTCCATCAACAATGCCTTAATACCTTTTATTGTTTTATTGACATACATGATTATGATCATTCGGTTTCAACTCAGCAATGAGTTTGCTGAAAAGTGGGATATAGGAATCTATTTGCTGGGATTTCTGATCGGCCTTATTGTATTGCAATTTCTGACGATCATTTATTTCAGATTTACCAACAAAGACATTTTTAAATATCTCGCCGGAACGGTAGATCAAAGGTTAAGAAAATCACAGGTAAGCAGAGACAGGGTGATGAATAAATTCAGGGAGAATAAAGAAGATCGTTACAATGTTAAAAGTTACCTCGACCTAAAATTAAAAGTCAGATCAACATCGCAAATAGTAGACTTTAGAAATAAAGAAGCAGTCTTGAAGGTCTTTGACCAGAATCATTTCAACTCAGTCATTGTTGAACTTATAATTATTGGAATAATCTTGTTACTTGGATTCTTCATGAATAATCAATTCCTTCAGATCCCGGCAGCAGCAAGTGCCCTGTTAATACTCACTATTACTGTTATGCTTGTTGGGGCTATCAGTTATTGGTTTAGAGGATGGGGAGTAGCATTTGCCTTGGGCGTTTTTATTTTAGTAAATACCGGAATTAAAACAGGCCTTACTAAAGGTATAAATGAAGCAACCGGTTTGCATTACGATACCATTCCTACCGAGTACAGTGTGAATAAACTCATAGAAATCCATTCTAAGGAACAATACACGCATGACTTCCTCCACATGTTAGAAACACTTGAGAGATGGAAGTCGAAATTCAAAAATGCAAAGGATGAAAAAATAATATTTCTATGTGTGAGCGGCGGCGGTCAAAGGGCAGCACTCTGGACAGTTAATGCACTACTGGCCGTTGACAGTGCTCTCAATGGAACCCTTATGAAACAAACCTTTTTAATCTCCGGCGCATCCGGAGGTTTAATAGGTGCAGCCTATTATCGGGAGGAGGCTCATCAAAATCCCAATATTTCAGTCTCTAAGAAAGGAAAGGAGTTACTCAAAAATATTAGTAAGGATAATCTTAATCCTGTCATTTTTAGCCTTTTGGTCAATGATCTCTTCTTCAAAATGCAAACGCATGAATATGCAGGAAGAACTTACAACGTTGATCGCGGGCACATATTCGAGCAAAACCTAAATAAGAACTTGAGATACCTTTTGGATAAAAAGCTGGCGGATTACCGAACATTAGAAAATAAGGCAAAAATTCCTACCCTTATCATGTCACCGACCATTGCTAACGACGGTAGAAAGCTCTACATATCCTCCCAGCCCATCTCTTTCATGTGTGTCTCTTCAGAGATTTTAGACAATCCCGATCAAAAGATCAGAGGAGTTGATTTTCAATCTCTTTTTAAGGATAATTCTCATGAAGACCTTAGCTTTCTCTCAGCCCTCAGAATGTCCGCATCATTTCCATACATTACACCTAACATAAGTCTTCCTACAGAACCACGAGTTGAAATTATGGACGCAGGCATATCTGATAACTATGGAATGTCTGATGCCTTGAAGTTTATTAAAGTGTTTAAGAATTGGATTACCGAAAATACGGCAGGTGTGGTGCTATTGGTGATCCGAGACAGCAAATTCAATGCTCCGATTGAAAATCCTCCGATACCATCCGGTATCGCCCGAATAACCTATCCAATTGCAAGCGTTTACAATAATTTAACAAAGATGCAAGACATCAACAACGATTTTAGATTGGAATTAATGAATGATTGGTTTGACAGCAATCTGAACGTGGTGGAAATTTCTTACGATTCATACAAAAAAGAACATGAGCAAAAAACCGAAATAGAACGTGCCTCATTAAGCTGGCATCTCACCACCAGGGAAAAAAGACAGATCATCGAAAATATCAGAATTGAACAAAACCAAAAACAAATAGCACGACTGAAAACACTGCTTAGAAATCCGTCAAGTCCTTAAACTGATCGTGTGTCTGTGAGCCGGTATGGTTTCTGACAGGAATAAAAAAACTCAACAGAAATGACGGGGTTGTTTATGTTTTATTGGTATTTTCTTATTTCCTTATCACGATCCTACCCACAGACTTACGCCCCTCGACTCCTTCAATGAAGCGGAGTTCTTTATAACAGGGTGCCGCTTTTCTTATCGCTCTCACGACTTTACGTTTGAATAAAAATAATTGCCATTGTATTGTGTTACAAAATATTGTCAGGTGATAATGCCCAAGATGGAATTAAATATGAAAAGTAACTTTAACGATATTTTACTGCTTTTGATAGCATGGTTGGGCGTGTCTTTGGATTTGGTATCGGATTATATTCAAATTGTAGGGGGAATAGTTGTAATCCTTGTTGGCATATTCAAGATCATTGACTACATCAGGCAGTGGAAAACATAATTTTTCATGCATGGTTAATTTAACATAGATAGATGATCAAACTATATATTGTACTGAATTTATGTAAAAAATAGCAATGCCTTAATTTGTGTAGTTATGATTTTTATTTAATCTTTGAATCAAATAAAATTATTTTATTAACCAAACTCAATTAAAATGATAAATAAAATTGAGATGACAATCAAATGGGGACAAGTTGCCTTGTTTGGTTTTTTGTTTATGTTGAGCGTGTGGTCTTGTGATCAAACGCAAGTTAGTTCTGATATTGCCCCAGCAGAAGTTGAAGAAGATCAGAAAAATGAATTTATGGATCATTTAAAAATATTTAATGGGATAAAAAGAGAAGACTGGAGTATTCAATTGGTTATGGGTTTCAACGAAAATGATAATTTCGTTTCAATCATTGGAAATCCTGAAAAGAATGATTGTGTAGGTAGTAAACAAGAACGAAGGAATAATGACTCTTTATGTTACTCTGAAACTTTGGAAAATAATGAATTTAGCCAATGTGCATATGAAGCTGTAAAACTATTTGGATGTATTGTTATTACTAATTCTGCTTGGCGTGTTTATGAGTGCACATCCGCTATGCAGAGACGGTTTGATAAAACTAAGGAAATGTAAGGATAACTTAAAAGAATCTTTTTAGACCAGGAGAAAATGATTGATATTATATTCATGAGGACTTATCTTTTTGTTTTATCCCAAACAGAGCCGTCAAGCCCGTCTGCGTTGGTGGTACTGTCGTAACAGGGGAGAGTAGGTCGCTGCCGGTTATATTATTAAAGCCCTTTCGGAACTGGAAGGGCTTTTTTATTTTGCGGAATTTATGTAACTAGCGGTCGTTATTTCGTAAAAGTATCACCTTGATATACAGTTGGCTGTTACTATTCTTAATTGTTCCGGTACTGGTTCATCTATTTTCTTTTAGGCGGGCAAAGAAATATTTCTTTTCTACGCTCAAATTTGTAAAACAGGTATCTTCTTCTTCAAAATCAAGGACCCGGTTGAAATACTACCTGATTTTGACCAACAGACTATTATTATTTCTTGCTATCGTTCTTCTAAGCTTATCGATCTTAAATGTGGCAGATTCATTACATTTTAATGATGGGTTTAAGGTCTATTTTGATGATTCTGCAAGTTCTTCCATTGAAGAAGACGGTATTAGTGTTTATAACAGCGGCGTTGATTATTTACAGACTTTAGGAATAGCTATTGAAGCTATTGATTTTGACTCTCAGCATGGTTTTTCTCGTCTCTCAAAAGTTATTGAAGATCAAGGTTATGACATGTACGTTTCTGATTTTCAGGGTATTAGCAGGGATGTTATTGAAAACCTGAAAGTTGATACAACAACGTCTCGTTCTTTTTTGATGCTGGGAAATCTTTCAGGTAACCAAAACCTCTACGTAGATACATTATTTATTGAGCTAAACTCCAGTGATTTAAGTAAACAACGTATTGTATTAATACCCGGATTATCAGGAGCAAGATCTGAGGGAACAGCCGTTTTCAGGCTATTGAATAATGAGAGGCAGATATCATCCGTAGCAATGGATTTTTCTGAACTAAGTAGAATTGAGTTTGATATACCTATTGATTTGAAGGGTGAGTTCACAGTTCGGATAAGTGGAGATAATGTTTATTACGATAATGAGTTTTTCTTCACTCTGACACGGAGATCAAAACCTAAAATTTCGATATTGGATGAGTTGGGAAACGAATATCTAAGGGAAGTCTTCGCAAATGAAAATGTCTTTGATCTTCAAATTTTAGACCCCGGTTCAATTGATTACCATGCAATTGATGAATCGGACATAATCATTCTTAATTCTCTCGAAAAACTGCCAAGTGGTTTTGTTTCAAAAATTCAGGAGAAAACTGTAATGTTATTTCCCAGTCAAAATGAAAAAGACCTCACTCTGTGGGAGGGCATTACGAGCACTTCGAGGCTAAAGAATGCTTCTGCGTTTAATTTCGAGATTGATTACAAACATCCGTTGTTCTCAGGAGTTTTTTCAAAACCTCAACAGGATACTGAAATGCCTTTTGCTACCCCACTCTTTAAAATTAATGGAGATTATGAGGTTCTGGTTTCTTTTCGTGGAAATCACTCTTATTTGATAAAACCGAGGAGTTCGAATGTTTATTTATTTAACTCTTCACTAGATACTGAGTCCTCCAATTTTGCATCTCATTCATTGTTTTTACCATTGATGTATCAATTGGCATTTTCATCTCTAAAATACGATCAACAGGTTTATTATTACCCTAATGATGTAATGGAACTTAGCGTTGAAAATCAAGAATTTCCACCTAAACTATCTTCAAAGACATTGGAGCTTATCCCTGAATTTAACCGTTCAGATAACGGGTTAGTGATAAGAATTCCCAAGTTGGATCCGGGTTTTTATAATCTATCCCATTATGAAGATAGTGTGAGGGTAGCGATTAATATTTCAAAAGAGGAGTCTATTATGGAAGGCATTCAAAAAGAAGAGCTGGAAGAAATAGCTGAGAAGTTCTCTCATTTAAAAATTTTAAATACTAATTCATTGACGGATGAACTGCCTTTTTTGGAGAAAGGCTTATGGAAATATGTATTAATTTTGATTTTAGTGTTTTTGATATCCGAAACCTTACTTCATAGATTGCTTAAATGAGTTTACTTCTCAAAAATGCTCTTGTTTGTGATCCAGCCTCCCCTAATCATAATAAACGCTGTGATTTATTAATTGAAAACGGAGTAATTACTTCCTTAAAAGGAGTAAAAGCTGAAAAAGAAATTGACCTGAGTGGTTATACAGTCTTTTCCGGCTGGTTTGATTTGAATGCCCATTTTAATGATCCGGGGAATGAATTTAAGGAAGACCTTAATTCGGGATCTTTGGCGGCTTCCGGGGGAGGCTTCACTGATGTCCAACTGGTTCCCAACACAAATCCACCTTTGGAAACTAAGAGTGATATCAAGTATGTCCTGCATAAAAAGGTTCCATTGGTAGACTTGCATATTTCTGCCGCCCTGAGTGAAGGGCTTGAGGGTAAGAATCTAACGGAAATATATGACTTAAAATTTGCAGGGGCCTCTTCCTTTACTGACGGAGACTTGCCTGTCTGGAACGCTGAACTGCTTCTTAAGGCACTTCAGTACACTCAAACTATTAATTCACCTATTTTTCAACTTGCTCAAGATGTCTCACTATCGAACAATACTCACATACATGAGGGGAAGATGAGTACTCTTCTTGGACTTAGAGGTGAGCCGGGCATTTCGGAGGGGTTAATAGTTATGCGAGATATTGAAATCCTAAGATATACCGGTGGAAAAATTCACTTCTCAAGAATATCATCCGGCAAATCAGTAGAATTGATCAGAAAAGCGAAAAGAGAAGGACTGAATGTTACTGCTGATACAAGTCTTCATCATTTAATTTTCACCGATGAGGCGGTTGCGGACTTTGATACTCACATGAAAAATCTTCCGCCATTTAGATCTGAAAGTGATAGAAAAACGCTAATCAAGGGAGTGAAGGATGGCACAATTGATGCAATTTGTAGTAATCATCGACCTCAAGATCAGGAAAGTAAGTCATTGGAATTTGACCTGTCGGAGTCCGGGTCTATCGCATTACAGACATTCTATCCTTCTCTGTTGAAATTGAATAATGATATTCCAATGGAAATTTTGATTGAGTGCATAACATCAAACCCAAGAAAATTACTCGGTATTGATCCGGTATCAATTGATGTAAATATGCTCGCTAAGCTGACGATAGCAGATCCGGAGAAAGAATGGGTTTTAGACGATACTACTAACCTTTCAAAATCCCGAAATTCACCTTACTGGGGGAAAAAACTGAAAGGGAAAGTTGTTGGAACAGTAAACAAGAGTTCTTATGCTTTCTTTGATGATTAAGCCTTCCATTAAATATTCGGTACTTTGCGGGGTTTTTCTGACGGGACTTTTTTTTGTTTCAATCGCCTTTGGAAGTAACCCTTTGATAGAAGTTCGTCATCTGATTTTTGATTTAGCAATCTTTTTTCTTTTCATTTTTTTTGCGGGAAAGGAATATAAGGACGTAGGAAATGCCGGTATTCTCCACTTTTGGCAAGGTATCAGTTTAGGGATTATCGTTTTCATTCCGGCTGTAATTATTTTTTCTTTAACTATTTATATAATATTAGAACTAAATCCAACGCTAATTGACGGATATAAAGAAGCTGCAAAAGCATTACAAGAATCTCAAAGAGAATTATTTCTTGAAGTTTACTCGGAAGAAACTTTACAAAAGCAAATTAGAGAAGTTGATTTAATCTCTTCCATTGATTTGGTTCTGAAGACCTTTTGGAAGAAACTCTTCGCCGGATTTTTGGTAACACCTGTTGCAGCTATAATTTTACGAAAAAAAACTAATTAATTTAATATGGAAACATCAACAAATACATCAGCGAAAAGTATAAACTTGAAATGGGGCCTCATTGGTGGTTTTTTGAGTATTATTTTTTTTCTCATCATTGATTTTACCGGACAATCTCAAAATCAACCCCTTCAATACTTAGGGATCATTTTTGCATTTGCAGTAACGTTCCTTGCTCATAAAGAATACAAAGAGCAAGGCAATGGGTATATGTCCTATAGCAAAGGACTGGGGATAGGGACTATGGTGGCAGTTATCTCCTCGGTTATTTCCGCAGTTTTCACCTATATCTATCTTTCGTTTATCAATGACCAAAGAGTAGTTGAAGCAAGGGAAAAAGCGATTTGGGAAATGGAACAATCTGACACTGAAATTGAACAGGCAATGTCATTTGTAGAACCATGGATATCTCCTTTAGCCTTTTTATTCTATGCGTTAATCGGGGGCATTTTCTTTGGGTTTATTATATCGTTGATTGTTAGTATTTTCAGCAAAAATCAAGATCCTGAAGCTGTATAGTGTCTAAAAAACTTTCGATAATTATTCCGGTATATAATGAAGAAGAATCCATTCCAGAACTTTTGGAGTGGATTTTTCGCATTATTGACGCTGAAAAGATTGACGCAGAGATTTTATTAATTGATGATGGCAGTACGGACGGTTCCTGGCAGGTAATTTTAAATGCCGCAAAAAAAGATCGAAGGATTATTGGACTAAAGTTCAACCGCAATTATGGAAAATCTGCAGCACTCCAGACCGGATTTGACCATGCAGAGGGAGAAATAGTGATTACAATGGATGCTGACCTACAGGACAGTCCGGATGAAATCCCTGAATTAATGCAAATGATTGAAGTTCAAAATTTATATATTGTTTCGGGATGGAAAAGGAAGCGTCAGGATCCACTTAACAAAACAATTCCGTCGAAATTTTTTAACTGGGTAACCGGGAAGGTCTCCGGAATAAAGCTTCACGATTTCAATTGCGGGCTGAAAGCATATAGAAAAGAAGTTGTCAAGAATATTCATGTCTATGGTGAGATGCATAGATATATTCCCCTCATTGCTAAGTGGAATGGTTTTAAGGAAATAGGAGAGAAGGTGGTTGAGCATAGGGCTAGAAAGTATGGAAAAACCAAGTATGGAATGAAGCGCTTCACTACCGGTTTCCTTGACTTGCTCTCGGTAACTTTTGTTTTGCGTTTTAAAAAGAATCCGATGCACTTTTTTGGAGTGCTGGGAACCTTATCTTTCCTCTCCGGATTTCTGATTACTCTCTGGATAATAGGAGAAAAATTGTACCGGCAGTATAACCATTTACCCAGACGAGATGTGGTAGACCAGCCTTTATTCTTTTTAGCATTGGTGGCATTAGTAATAGGGATGCAACTGTTTCTAACCGGTTTTTTAGCTGAATTACTCATTCAGGAAAAGCAGAAGAAAGGGGATTACCTGATTGTGGGGAATACGCGAAACGGTTAATATGAAGTTTTCTATCATCGTTCCTGTGTTTAAAAGAGAGGATGAGGTGACGGAACTTCTTGAAAGTCTTACTGCACAAAACTTTTCTGATTTTGAAGTCATCATATCTGACGGAAGCCCTGATGACAGCCTTCGGAGAGTAGTAGATCAGTATAGAGAAGCCCTGAAGCTTAATTATATTTATTTTAAAGGGTATAATGCAAGTGAGTCCAGAAATGCTGGCTGCAAACAAGCAAAAGGTGAGTTTCTGTTTTTTTTTGATTCTGACTGTATAATCCCTGAAGATTACTTTTCAAAAGTATGTTCCTTCCTGAGTCAAACTCCCCTGGATGCGTTTGGAGGACCTGATGCCGCTAAAGATGATTTCAATAATACCATGAAAGGCATCAACTATGCGATGACTTCTTTATTCACCACCGGTGGTATTCGAGGTAAAAAGAGGCATGTAGGAAAGTTTTTGATGAGAGGTTTTAATATGGCGGTTAAGAAAGAAGTTTTCTATGAGGTGGGAGGCTTCAGCGGTATGGATGTGGCAGAAGATATTGAACTGAGCGTAAGAATTAATAAGGCAGGTTATAAGTCCGGCTTAATTCCCGATGCGTTCGTTTTTCACAAAAGAAAGTCAAATTTCAGAAAATTCTTTAACCAATTAAAAATGCATGGAAAAGGTAGAATTGATCTTTTTTTTCGCCATAGGAATCAACTTAAACTAATTCATTTCTTCCCTTCATTATTTTTAGCTTATTTAATCTTTTTACTTTCTCTATTTTTTTTCAACTACAATCTTTTCCTCATCGGGGCACTACCTGTTGGCTTTTATTTGATATTGATCTTTATAGATGCCTCACTGAAATATAAATCTGTCTTTCCGGCATTTTATAGCGTGGCTGCTTCCTTCATTATGTTGAATGCTTACGGACTGGGTTTAATACAAAATGGACTCTCTCGAATGATAGCCGGTAAAAATCAGGAAACAGAAAAATTAGAAGAACTGAAAAACTAGTCTATCACTTCCAGCAGATAACTGTTTTTAGAAAGAAACTCCACCGTTCTTTTTATGCTCTCTCGTATAGTGTAAGTAGGGGTCCATCCAATAGATTGAATTTTCTTAATATCCAGCTGCACAAGCGGGGAATCCCCTTTCCAGCCCCTTTCACCGCCGGTGAATTTGAATGATGTATTCTTTAAATTCAAAAGCCCCAACATTTCACTTGCAAGCTCTTTTACATTCAAAAACTCTTCATTCCCCAGATTAAATATGTTGATTTTGTCTTTGGCTTTCATAACGGATTGAAATATTGCCTCTACTCCGTCTGCAACATCCAGGTAAGATTTTCTTTGCTGCCCATTTCCTAATATTTCCAGCTCATTCGGGTTGTTGATCAGTTTTCTCATAAAGTCAAAAATGACACCATGAGTATATCTCGGACCTGTGAATGAGACAAAGCGATAGATCCAGCTTTGGATATCATAATATTCCGAATATGCTTGTATCAAAGCCTCTGCCGAAAACTTTGAAGCACCATATAATGAAGTTTGTATTACAGCTATATTTTCCGGTGTCGGAAAGATGGCAGGTTCTCCATAAATTGCAGCGGAGCTTGCAAAAGCAAATTTTTTGATGTTATTTATTCTTGCAGCCTCTAGGGCATTGTGCGTACCTATGATATTTTGTTCCAGGTCAACTCCGGTATTTCTCATGCCGCCTCTCACATCTGCATTAGCTTGAAAATGAAAGATCATATCTACACCTTGAGTCACAGTATTGAGTTTGTCTTTATCTGAGATATCCGCTTCTATAAATGTGTAATTTGGGTTTGAGAGGTTGTGTTCATAAAATAGCGGCTGACCTGTTGAGAGATTATCATAAACAGTAACACTGAAGCCCTTTTTCAAAAGCTTATCGGCAAGGGTGCTCCCAATAAATCCTGCACCTCCTGTAATAAATGCTTTCATTTTGTCCTCTCATCATATAGCGTCCCCATACTCACGGGGCCGGATGCAAGAAGGCTGATAATTCGCATTTTTACCATGTGGAAACATACCAAGTGAAGGTCTTCCACAATTTCCATATCATGGATGTCAATATGAATTGAGTAGTCGACATTTTCCTTTAGTTTTCCACCTGAAAAGCCTGAAAAGCCGGCTGTTTTTATTCCCTTTTCTTTAGCATAATTGATCGCCTTTATTACATTTTCGGACCTGCCGCTGCCTGATACACCGATTGCCAGGTCATCTTTTTCAAGATAGTTTTTTAAAGGCTCAATGAATATGTCGCTGTACGAAATGTCATTTGCGATAGCCATCATAGCGGCATTATTGTCTGACAGGCAGATGGTCTTGAACTTATTTTCCAGTCCCATAGACCCTCCCTTGAGCATATCTCCGGCCATGTGGGAGGCACCGGCCGCACTGCCTCCGTTTCCGAAAAAATAAATCGTTCCTCTTTTGTCCCTTGTTTCTATCATGGCAGTTGCCAGTTTATCCAATTGCTCGTTTTCTATTTTGCTCAGCACGGAATAAAGTCGTTTTTTATATGCTTCAAAAAAGTTACTCATCACCCCGATAAATTAATTTAGTACCTTCATTTTCAAATTTGAAACTAAATGGTCTCAATTTTAGTGCTTTAATGACATGCGGTTGTTTTTCTTTTTCGCAATAAAACAAGAAAAAACCTCCACCTCCGGCACCTAAAACTTTCCCGCCTGATGCACCGTGTTTTAAGGCTAAATCATACGCTAAGTCGATATCCTTCGAACTGATATTGGATACCAGGCTTTTCTTAATGCACCAATTCTCGTGTAACAATTTTCCAAATTGGGAAAGATCCCCGGAGGACATAGCATTTTTTAGTTCGGGTACCAGGTCGACCATTTGCTTTAAGGCTTTAAACTTTGAGGTTTGTTTGGTATTTTCGTTTTGTTCTTCCAGAATCGACGAGGCTTTTCTCTGATTGCCTAAATAGAGAAGAAGTAAATTTTCTTCCAGCCGTGTTAGGGTTTCCTTTTTGAGAAAGAGGGGTTCAATTCCCACTTTTCCGTCTTCCAAGAACCGAATGATATTTAGACCTCCACAGGCCGCTGCATACTGATCCTGCTTGCCTATGGGTTCTTTGAGGAGATCTATCTCTACTTCGCACGCTTCCTTTGCCAGTTGTTCTTTTGAAATTAGCTTCTCTTCTCTTGAGTAAAGGTTATGCAGTACGCCTACTGTGAAGGCAGAGGATGAGCCCATGCCGGTACCGGATGCAATGTCTGCGATAGAGCTCAATTCCAAGCCATCCGTACCGAATTTTTGGAAGATCGCTCTGAGAATGGGGTGTTGTATCTTTCGTTTATCCGTGACTGTTTCTGTTTTTGAGTATTTGACCTGTATTTTGTTCTCATCAAAAAACCTGTGAGAAGATATATACATGTATTTATTGATTGATGTGCTGAGCACTGCTCCGGGATGTTCGCTATAAAATGAACGGAGGTCGGATCCTCCTCCGACAAAACTGATTCTAAAAGGTGTTCTGGTAATAATCATAGAATAATACATTGCGCAAGATCTCCGGCCTTTCTTATAAGTTCAAACTCGTCCTGCATACGTTTTTCTAATAACGCTTCAATTTCCTTGATGCCTAATCCTTTCCGGGTATAAAGTGATTTGAAGCGTTTTGAGTATGTTTTTTTATCAATATCCATAAAAACGCGCTTATCTGCCTGCCGGGCAGCAAATGTCAAATTTAAAGCAACGATGCCCTCAATAATTATCACTTTTTTTTCTGTTAATGAATAATTTATATTTTTCGTTTTACGGTCGGGATGTTTGAAATATCCTGATAGCTGTATCTCCTTATTGTTCAGTAACCTGTTTAGATCCTCTTCTATTTTTACAAGCTGGTACTGCTCAAATACGTCTTTTGCACTGTTTCTATCCTTGGCCGGTAAGCGCCAATGATCAAGAGAGATGATAATCGAAGTAAGTTGATGCTTCTCTAGATAGTTTTTTAAGTAATGCGAACAATTAGATTTTCCACTTCCGGCATTGCCGCCGATAATAACTATGTATGGTGATTTGGAAGATTTCTCTATTTCTTCTTTGAGGGAATGGGCAAAATTTTGATGGGGTTCTTTGAGGATAAAGTCCACCGCTTCCAATACATTTTCAAAAGTGTAATGAGGTTCTGTTGTACTGTTTTTAAGTCCGTGACCGGTCATTACACCCACGGTTTGTGTTCCTGCGTTTTTGCCGGCTTGAATATCTGATTCCCTGTCCCCAATCATAAATGACTTTTCAAGATCAATATTAAACCGGTTGGATGCTTCCAGCAGCATTCCCGGATTCGGTTTTCGCCAAGGATGCTCTTTCTTATATTTTGGATTTTCCTCCGGGTAACCTTTATCCGGGTGATAAGGACAGTAGTACAGTGCGTCCAGCTTTGCACCATCTTTCCCAAGCTCCGTATCTAATTTCTTATGGATTTCTTCTAATTGTTCGATAGTGCACAGGTTTCTGGCAGCTACCGATTGATTGGTGACAACTATTACTAAGAAGTCAGAGTTATTTATTTTCTTTATGGCCTTAGAGGTGAAATTGTAAAGAACAAGATCTTCGGTTTTACGGATGAGGTGACGATCTTCATTTAATACACCATCTCTGTCCAGGAAAATGACTTTTTGTTTGTTTGTTAGCTTTCTACGTGCAATTTTTCCTGATAAATAGTCTTCGGTCACTTTTTGGAGACGCTTCGGAGTACCCATGTCTTTCAGGTATTCGGAGGTATTGTATGCGTATAGTTTTTGAGTGGCAGCCAATGAAGGGAAGATATTTTTCCCAAAGTCCGAACTCTTTCTCAACGGAATAAAATCTACGAGTTTTTTATTGAAAAGATATAACCCGGCATTGACAAGGTTTTTATAAAACTTATTCTTTTCATGTGGTTTCGGGTGAAACGCTTTAATAAGTGAGTTGGTATCACATTCAACCAAATCACTATCATGCGGGTGGTCATTTGGATGAACTACCAAAGTGGCAGATGCTCCTTTATGTTGATGAAAACAGGCAATTCTGTTCAGGTCTACAGCCATCATTACGTCCCCATACAGGACAAAAAAATGTTCATGAAGCCTGTCTTTGAGAAGCGGGAATGCTCCCGCACTTCCCAATGGACGATCTTCAACAAAATAACTGACTTCCAGTCCGTATTGGCTCCCATCCCCAATTAATTCTTTAATTTTTTCTTTCAAATGCCCAACCGTGAGCAGTACTTTTTCCATACCATTTTCTTTGAGCAGTTCAAGCTGATGCTCCATAATGGCTTTACCGCCAATTGGAATAAGTGGTTTAGGTGTTTGCCCGGTAAATTTGTCAAGTCTGGTACCTTTCCCCCCGGCTAGTATTACTGCCTGTTTGATCATTTATTTACAACAAATAATATTTCAGTAGCATCTAGTGCATATTTATCAATAGCTGCTTTCTCAAGATCACTTACATAGTTTCTTTTTACCGTGAAACCCACACCTCTTAGTCTGTCCGGATAATCTTTCCCGTATTTTCTAACGTGATCCTTCTGGCCAAATAGCTCCTCCCGTTTCCCGGGATCCTCAATGCCGGGATCCTCTATCGTCTGATCAGGTAACGGGAAGCACAGAGGTATTTGTAAAATAGCATAACCTCCTGTTTTCAATACTCTGTATATTTCCCTCATGGCTTTCAAATCATCCCTTACATGTTCCAGTACATGATTGCAGAATATGACATCAAACGTGCCTTCTTCGAAGGGAATGTCATGGATATCCATTTTTACTTTAGCTAATGGAGATTCAATGTCGGCAGTTATATAGTTTGATCCTTTTAGTGATTCGAAGCGGTTAATAAAACACAACTCGGGTGCAATATGGAGCATTTTATCTTTTGCTTCAAAAAAGTCTGTTTTTTCTTTCAGGTAGAGCCAGATAAGTCTGTGTCTCTCCAGGGAAAGACATCCGGGACATAGCGCATTGCTCCTTGATTTTAGTCTGCCATAGGGTAGAAACTTTCGGAACTTAGATTCGCAGACAGGGCACTCAACCTTATTCCCAAGGTAGAAAATCGAAACGATCCTTAGTGCAATGTGGCTGAAAAGTTGAAGGTATTTTCTGGGAATTTTCCGAAGCAGGAATGAGATGATAAATTTCACCGTACAATACTTTTTAGCAGCGTAAGTTATTTATATGCCTGTCTAACAACAATCATTGAGAAAAATTTCTCTTAATTTGGACTGTAAATGAAGGTCATCTTCTTAATTGTTTTTTTAGCCGGTTTGCTTTTCGTTTCAGCTCAGAAGAAACAAAAAGAGGTGAGGGACTATCTTCCTACTGAAAATATGGATGTGAAAAAGGATGCAAATAAGCCTTTCAATGCTCCGGACAGAAAAAATATTTCCCTGCTTTATGTAAAAGATGCGAATAAGATTTTATACGGCAATCCATGTGCTATTACGGAAACCCACCAAATGGGATTTGAATACATCGTGGAGCCGAAAAATGGTTTTGAGAGCAAGACAAGAAAGGGTAAGTTTTTGAATAACCTGGGAGTAAAGACCAAATTAGTGATTACCCGATCTCCTTTTTGGAAACTCATTTTGAAGAACCGAATAAAAAAATGCAGGCAGCAGACGGGAGATTTTGTCGGATAAAGACTTACAAGTGATAAGATAAATATTTTAAAAATGGAGCCCAGAACAGTACGGTTTTCACATACGCGATTTACAGAACTCATGATTCCTTCCTATGCCAATTTTGGAGGGAAGGTACATGGTGGAATCATCCTTTCTCTTATGGACAAAGTGGCTTATGCCTGTTCAAGTAAGCACGCCGGCGGCTACTGTGTGACGGTGACAGTGGACGGAGTTGAGTTCTTACAGCCTGTGGAAGTTGGAGAATTACTCCATTTAGACGCATCGGTACATTTCGTAGGAAATACTTCTTTGGTCGTTGGGATTAAAGTGACTTCTGAAAATGTAAAAACCAATCACGTGAAGCACACCAATAATAGTTACTTCACGATGGTGGCTAAAGGAGAAGATGAAAAACCGGCCCAGGTTCCGGAGTTGATTTTACGGAATATCTCGGAAGTAAGAAATTTTGTGGATGCAATGAAGAGGAGAGAAGTTAAGAAGGAAGCATACACAAAAATGCAAAGGGAACATGATGAATTTATTCTGGTAGAAGACATGGACAGACTAAAAGACCAACGATGTAAAGTGGCTTTTACTTCTGAAGAAGATGAAGACTTTAGCAGCCTGATCTCCTTTTAGCAGATAACCAAAGAAAAAAATCAAAAAAAAAAATTAAGCTTTATACAACAAGTTAAAATGTTTGTATATGTTTGCATTTCATACCAACTAAAATAATGAGCTATGAGCACGTTAAATAAAAAAAGATCAAAAGACATCATGAACACAGAGAACACGTTACACACGCTGCCGAAAGGGCTGTACAAACATAATTTAATGCCCCCCCCCCCCCGTTTATCACTAAAATATGCCTTCCTTGTAATTTTGATGCTATTCATCACATTCTTCGGGCAGGCGCAGACCGACCCGAAACCCTTCATCACCACATGGCAGACAACCGCTGACAACGAATCCATTACCATCCCTACCACGGGAATCGGCTACAGCTATACCGTAGATTGGGGGGAAGATGAACCTGCCGATAACAACACCTACACCGGGGATGCCTCCCATGCCTACACGACTCCCGGCACCCACACCGTAACCATCAGCGGAACGTTTCCACGTATCTTCTTTCGAGGGAACCGCACTTCAGCGGGGCAGATACGATCCGTCCAACAGTGGGGTGATATAGCATTTATTTCCATGTTCTATGCTTTCAGTCGTTGTAGCAATCTCTCCATTGCCGAGGAGGCAGGTGTCCCGAACCTTTCGGGCGTAACAGATATGTTCGGCATGTTCCAGGAATCCTCCTTCAACGGAGAC
>JACONI010000095.1:0-5802 GCA_014323825.1 Ekhidna sp.
ACGCGGGAAGGTCCCGCTGATGGAGATGGTTTGTGTTCCTGCCGTGGCGTATTGGTGGGAAGCATCTCCGTTGACGTTGTTATCCGTATGGCCGTCCCCCCAGTTTACGGAGTAGCTGTAGGTTTCCCCTCTGACGGTAGGAATGGTAATGGTTTCGTTAGCTCGGGTTGTTTCCCAAGTAGTAATGAAAGGTTTTGGGTCAGCCTCCTGTGCCTGCAAGGTAATTGTGAGGACCAGCCCTAAAATTATATAAAAGGTTTTATTTAGTGATAAACGGGGGGGGGGGGGTATAATCCTGTGCCCGCGCAGCCCCTGCCCTGTAAGAATGTAAATAAAAGATTTTTCATGTCAATGATTTTCTTAAAGTCTGTAAAAAATTTCATAATAGTATTAATTTTAAATATTTAATAAATAAAACAAGAATTATATGGAACAAGAATTATATGAAAAATTTAGCAAAGATATACCGTTTTTTCGGAACAAGTCATTTTTTCAAGTAAATAAAGTAAAAAAATTTATGATACCTTGGTGTGGTTACAAAAAGTATGATTGATAATTCCAATCGGGTGTCATTTGCAACTTCACCTTCTTATAAAGTGTTGAGGGGTTGTTTTTGTTTAAACCTTGAAGGTTTCTATCCTCCTCCGTCCGGGTGTCGTTTGCAAATTTACTCTCTTGCAAAGCGTTCAGCGGTTATTGTTGCCTGTCCGGCGGTTTATCATGCTGTTTTTAAAAAACAACGCATTGTATCATGAGGTTAACCCTGCCGTTTTTTTAGTTCAATACATTAAAAATATTAAAACCGGCATTATTTAAAATGCACAACAGGTTTTTCCGGTGATGACACTAGCTGCTCCATTCAAAAACCTTCGTCTCATTTCCCTTAAATAATCTTGCACTTTTTACCCTGCCGAAAGCACGGAAATGCAGCAGGTTCTCCTGATCTGCCCACACCTCGTGGAGAATGCTGTTTGAGATTTTTACTTGTTTAAGCGTTTTCACCTTCTCTATTTCGATGTAGCACCACATCACATCATCCTCTATCTCGGCTCCAATGTAATTCAATTCGTAGGGCTTCCCTTTCTCATCCCATAGCCTGACCTGATTCAGGAGATAATTTCCGAGATGCTCCTCAATAAAACCCCACCCGGACTCATCCGTGATGTCTAGCTTATCATTACCGGTATATTCTCTTAATGCCAGTTCCAGGTCATCTAAAAAAATCCGAGAACTGATTTGTATGACTTCTTGATCCTTTTTGTATTTTATTTCCGTAACAGATACATGGAAAGGATGAATAAGTAAATGGATAACAAGTAAAAGATTCGTCATGATGATTCAAATCTAAACAAACGATAGGTTCGAGACCAAAACCGTTTATCAAAAGGTCTGTTTATTCAGCACCAACTCAATTATATTTGCGGTCTTATGAGCGAATTCAGTCTTTATTATGGCTTGGGACTCAATCATATCTTAAATATTAACGGGTATGATCACATCCTCTTTGTGGTCGCCCTTTGCGCATTGTATCAATCAGGCGATTGGAAGAAGGTACTTATTCTGGTCACATCTTTTACAATTGGTCACTCTATTACACTCGCACTCGCAACTTTAGAAGTGATTCGGTTTGATACTGACTTGATTGAGTTCCTTATCCCTGTGACTATCTTATTTACAGCGATCTCAAATCTTTTTACGAAGGAATATCAGGTTACTGAAGGAAAAATCTTGAGAAACTACATGTATGCCGGTTTTTTTGGGCTTATTCATGGAATGGGTTTTTCCAATTATTTAAAAGCATTATTAGGAACAGATGAATCAATCGTGTTACCGCTTTTTGCCTTTAATGTAGGATTGGAGGTAGGTCAAATAATAATTGTTGCGGCTTTCATGACCGTAGGTGTTATTTTAGTTTTGTTGGCTAATGTGAGCAGAAGAGATTGGAAAATGATTGTCTCATCAGCTGTTGGCGGTATCGCTATCATGCTCATGCTAAACACAGGATACTTATTTTAAATGAATTAATTAAACCAAATATTATGAAGAAGAGCATTTTACTCACTATCACTTTATTTTTAACAGTCATTGTCTTTGGACAGGACCGAAAGCAGGAGGACACAGAGTGGGAGCAGAAATTTGAGCAACTCGGAACCATGCTTCCAACTCCTAATGTCTACAGGACGGCCTCCGGAGCACCGGGGAATATGTACTGGCAGCAGAAAGCAGACTACAAGATGAAAATCACTTTAGACGATAGCAACCAGTCTATCACAGGAAGTGAGACCATCACTTATTACAACAACTCACCGGACGCATTAGCGTATCTATGGGTGCAGTTAGACCAAAATGTGAGAGCAAGGGATTCGGACACACCGCTTATCGGTCGAAATGGAATGAGGGATACTTTGAGTGCTACAACGGTATTCCGTATAACCGGAGATGCTGAATATGACGGCGGCTTTAAAATCAAGTCAGTGAAGCAGGATAACAAAGGGATGAATTATATCATCAATAAAACGATGATGCGGATTGATCTTAGCAAGCCTTTAAGATCAGGGGAAAGCATTTCTTTCAGTATCGACTGGAATTATAATATCAACAATCGGATGACAGATGGCGGCCGATCAGGTCTGGAGTATTTTGAAGAAGAAGACAATTATCTCTACACTATTGCACAGTTCTTTCCAAGAATGGCTGTCTATGTTGATAACGAAGGCTGGCAGAATAAACAATTCCTTGGAAGGGGAGAGTTTGCTTTAACCTTTGGAGATTATGAAGTGGATCTAACGGTTCCTTCCGATTTCATCGTAGGAGCTACCGGAACACTGCAAAACCCTAAAGATGTACTGACTTCAGAACAAATGAAGCGTTTTGAAAAAGCGAAGAAAACCTATGACAAGCCTGTAATGATTGTCACAGAAAAAGAGGCAAGAGAAAATGAGAAGACAAAAGATTCGGGAACTAAGACCTGGAAATTCAAGGCCGAGAACGTTAGAGACTATGGTTTCTGCGCCTCCAGAAAATTCATCTGGGATGCAATGGCCGTTAAGCTGAGTCCCGGAAATGAGCCTTTAGCAATGTCTTATTATCCTAAAGAAGGAAACCCGCTTTGGGAAGAGTGGTCAACCGTTGCCGTAGCTCAGACCCTAAAGACCTATTCTAAATTCACTACCAAATATCCGTACCCCAAAGCGATATCTGTTCACACCGCATCAATCGGGATGGAATACCCGATGATTTGCTACAACTACGGAAGACCGAATCCTGACGGGACATATACAGACCGACTTAAACACGGAATGATCTCGGTAATCATCCATGAAGTCGGGCATAACTTCTTCCCAATGATTATCAACTCTGACGAGCGGCAGTGGACTTGGATGGATGAGGGCCTGAACACTTTCGTTCAATACCTTACCGAACAAGAACTGGAGAAAAACTACCTTGACTACGAATACCCCTCCAGAAGAGGCCCTGCTGAAAATATTGTTCCTTACATGAGTGGGGAGAGAGGTTTGGTGAGACCGATTATGACCAATTCCGAGCAAATCAGACAATTTGGGAACAATGCTTATGCTAAGCCGGCTACAGCATTGAATATTTTAAGAGAGACGGTCATGGGGCCTGAACTTTTTGATAAAGCCTTTAAAACTTATTCGGAAAGATGGGCATTCAAACACCCAACTCCGGCTGATTTTTTCAGAACAATGGAAGATGCATCCGCAGTGGATTTGGATTGGTTCTGGAGAGGCTGGTTCTACGGGACTGACTATGTGGATGTGGAACTGAGCGATGTAAAATGGTTCCGAATGCAAACCGAAGAGAATGGGCTGGAAACAAGAACTATCAAAGGGTCCGGTCAGGCGATTGATGGAAAGAATGAAGATGGAGCTAAAAATTTCGGATCAACCCCGGAGCCTTTTGTATTTAAAAAATGGGAGGGCAAATACGGGGAATTCAATCAGCGTTTTGATAATAACAAAGTCAGACAAATGGCTAATGGAAAGAATTTCTATGAACTTACTTTAAAGAATCGGGGGGGACTTGTAACACCCGTTATTATTGAGTGGACTTACGCCGACGGAACGACAGAGTTGCAAAAAATCCCGGCCGAGATTTGGAGAATCAATGAAAAAGAAGTGAAGAAGGTTTTCGTAAAAGAGAAGGAAGTCGCCAAAATTGTGATAGACCCTGATCGGAAAACAGCCGATGCCTACACCGATAACAACGTCTTTCCAAGAGTAGATGAACCGGATAGGTTTGAAAAATTTAAGGAAGGCGAAGAGTAATACATAATGAATCATAATCTGAAAAGGGGAGGCATCTTGTCTCCCTTTTTCTCTTAATATAAACTTCTTAAAAATCATGCAAAAAAACACCTTCCTGATTTTAATTGTATGGCTTGCTTTGTCTTGTTCTTCCGGCTCTTCAACATCAGACGAAAAGATAAAAACTGTTGAAGGAGAGGGAGAATTCATAGCCTACAACAATCCTCCGGCAGACGGTTTTAACCGGGAAGGATCCGATATGCTGGCCATGCTTCTGGCTGATAAAGCAATGCAAGCAATGGGGGGAAGGCAGGCTTGGGACAATACCCGATTTTTATCCTGGAATTTCTTCGGAAGAAGAGATCACCTGTGGGATAAGCAAACCGGGGATATAAGAATTGAAGTCCCCTCTAATGATTTGACCATCTTAATGAATATTCATTCAAAAGAGGGGTCGGTTTATAAAGGAGGTCAGGTAATGCCTGACTCAACAGACTACTTCCTGGAAAAAGGATATAGCTGGTGGGTAAACGATGCTTACTGGCTGGTGATGCCCTATAAACTGAAAGATACCGGCGTTACATTAAAATACATGCGCGAAGACACTACTTTAAGCGGAGTGCTCTCGGATGTCATTCAACTTACTTTTGAAAATACCGGCTTAACACCTCAGAACATTTATGAAGTATGGATAGATGCCGATTCAAAGCTGGTTACTCAATGGAGTTATTATCAGGATTCAAGTGCTGCTGAACCTCAGTTTACACTCGAATGGACGGACTACAAAAAGTTTGGAGAAATAATGCTCTCCGGCGGCAGAGGGGCGTACAAACTGGAAAACATCAGGGTTTTTAATGAGATTTCCGCAGAAGTTTTAAGTGATGTCAGCCAAAGCATTTCTTTACTTAATTGATTATTTAGATGTATAGATGTAGGTATTCACTTTACTTTTGATGTGAACTAATTCCTATCTAAACAAATAAAGAGGTCATGATAACACATGACCTCTTTATTTTTACAACGGTCTCAATCCACCAAACATAAAATATTTGGTATTGTTAATCTACTACATTTTAGCAATTCCCAAGGCTTTTTGTTTGGTTCAGTCCGTTAAGTTGTTTATCTTTGTCTTATATTTTTCATTATTTCTAAACATAAGCCTTGTACCTGTATTGGTGCAGGGCTTTTTTATTTCTAATGATAGTAGTACATTAAAAAAACGCCATGATTAAAGTTCAACACAAATTTTTAGACCACCAGGTAAACCCCTGTCAGATGTAGTTACAAACTACATCTTTATATCTCCAACTGCCGGACGAGCGTTTGTTGAAGTTTATAATAAAATAAATATTTTCCTGCGGATATCCTCCTTACAGGGTACTACTTCTTTCTCTTCGCTCTCACCACTTTGCGTTTAAATAAGAATAATTACCATTGCATGATGTTACTAACATATTGTCAGGTAACAATGTCGAAATTTTTAAATTATGCTGCCAAAAGTTGATCCTACCATTACTAAGTCCTGGGCAAATCT
>JACONI010000095.1:5822-6106 GCA_014323825.1 Ekhidna sp.
ATAAGGAGGTGTACTACAAAGTATGAAATCTTAAATATGCCCGTAATTGATGTAATAAAAGACTAATTCAAAGGCTTTGATGTGATTTTCCATCTTTTTTGAAAAACAACATGTTCGTCTAAAGGCTCACCTTATCCTGTGCCTTAACCGACAGTTATTGCCTTCAATACCCTTAGTGCCCGCCTTGCCTATCAGGTGGTGGGTGTCTCTAAATACCCGCTTAAAACTTTTCCAATTATCCGTCAATAGCCCGCCCCATTTTATGCCTAGTGCCTCTATTTTAC
>JACONI010000095.1:6126-15681 GCA_014323825.1 Ekhidna sp.
CTCCAACTGCCGGACGGGCGTTTGTTGAAGTTTATAATAAAATAAATATTTTCCTGCGGATATCCTCCTTACAGGGTACTACTTCTTTCTCATCGCTTTCACCACTTTGCGTTTAAATAAGAATAATTACCATTGCATGATGTTACTAACATATTGTCAGGTAACAATGTCGAAATTTTTAAATTATGCTGCCAAAAGTTGATCCTACCATTACTAAGTCCTGGGCAAATCTTTCTGAACTTGCCAGCCGTCATAAAGGAAATATCAAAGACTTATTCACTGAGGAGAGTGATAGAGTGGCAAAGTACACGCATCAAATGGGGGATTTTGTCTTTGACTTTTCTAAAAATGATGTTTCCAATGAAGTATTTAATAACTTAATTGGTTTAGCAAATGAGTGCAATGTTCAAAGAGGAATTGAAGCCCAGTATTCAGGTGAGTTTATCAATGAAACCGAAAACAGATCCGTTCTTCATACAAGTTTGAGAGATTGCTCACAAGCCAATCCGCATTTAAAAGAAGTAAGAAATGAACTGGAGAAAATTAAAGCATTCTCCCAAAAATTACACTCCGGAAAATGGCTGGGATATACCGGAAAACAAATCACTGACATTGTAAATATTGGTATTGGAGGCTCTGACTTAGGCCCAAAAATGATAACTCACGCATTGCAAAACTCCTGGAAGAAAATTAAGCCTCACTTTATTTCAAATATTGATGCTCAGCAGCTTAATGAAGAACTTGACGGATTAAATCCGGAAAGCACCCTTTTCATTATCGCATCAAAAACATTTACCACGCAGGAAACGATGACCAATGCAGATTCAGCTAAAAACTGGTTTCTGAATCAAAGTGGAAAAGAAGAAGCTGAGATTGCGAAACATTTTGTAGCTGTCAGTACTAATAAGGAAGCCGTTTCAAATTTTGGAATTGATTTAAAAAATATGTTTGTTTTTTGGGATTGGGTAGGAGGAAGGTATTCTTTGTGGTCTGCAATAGGACTAAGCATTGCCGGCACCGTCGGATATGAAAAATTTGAAGAATTACTGAAAGGTGCTCATGAAATGGATAACCATTTTAAAGAGGCTCCAATGGAAAAAAACATCCCTGTAATAGCTGCCCTAATCGGAATATGGTATAATAACTTTTTAAACTACTCATCATTAGCAATCCTTCCATACGATCACAGGCTAAGGTTCCTTCCCGCCTATCTCCAGCAGGCAGACATGGAAAGTAATGGAAAATATGTGAATAGAAATGGCAGTAAGGTAAACTATGAAACCGGCCCCATTTTATGGGGAGAACCCGGAACGAACGGACAACATGCCTTTTATCAACTGATTCATCAGGGAACTAAAATTATCCCCACAGAATTTATCGCTTTTGCTAAATCTGAACATCAGCAAGAGGATCATCATGAAAAACTACTGGCAAATTTCTTCGCTCAGCCAAAAGCTCTTTTAATGGGGAAATCACAGGAGCAGGTAAAAGAAGAGATGGGAGATAACATAATAGATTCACTGGTTCCTTTCAGGGTTTTTGAAGGGAACAGACCCTCCACCTCTATTTTGATTAAAGAATTGACCCCATACAATGTTGGAAAGTTAATTGCATACTACGAGCATAAAATATTTGTACAGGGGCTTATATGGAATATCTTCAGCTATGACCAATGGGGTGTGGAACTTGGAAAACAATTAGCAAAACCTATCCTAAAAGAAATTAAAGAACAGAAAGTGGGTGATCATGATGAGTCTACTAAATCAATTATAGCGTATTATTTCAAAATGCGTAACTGACTTGCAACAATTCCGGTAGCAACTCCAACATTTAATGATTCGGCATACTTTCCTTTTCCCGGTATGCTCAGACATTTGGAGGAAAGTTGAGTTACCGGCTCACTTACCCCGTGAGATTCGCTTCCCATGACTATTATGCTGGGATGAGCCAACTTAGCCTTGCTAATATCTTCACCTTGCCTATCAGTGTAGCAGATGGGAACTGAGCGAAATTTTGGAAGAAAAGAAGTCAAATCCTCATATATTACCTTGACTCTCGTAAAAGAACCCATAGTACCGGAAATCACTTTAGGATTATAAAAATCAGCTGAATCTATAGAACATACCAACTTATCAAAGCCAAACCAATCCAATGTACGAATTATGGTGCCTAAGTTTCCCGGGTCTTTTACCCCATCTAATACAAACAATGAATCATCCGGTTTAGCTTCAATGGTCTCATTAGGCAGCATTTGTACAACGGCAACTACGGAATCATTAGTTTTAAAACTGCTCATTTGCGTCAGTTCTTCCGGTTTTACAACCTCACAACGATGGAATTGACTCTTATGATAATATTTTTCAAAAAATAGAGGGGTGCCTATTATTAAATCAATCTTAAAATGAGAGTTCAATAATTCAAGCACATTTTTTGTGCCCTCCACTAAGAATCGTTCTTCACGTGTCCTGTACTTTTTAATTTTGAGTGATCTGATAATTTTCCGTTCTCTCTTTGAAAGCATATAATTCGATAAAATTCTTTAAGCTAAGTAATATATTCCTGACAGTAGGATTTTTTTTGAGTTCGTGTTTAGGATCAAAATTCTTAAAAGATGACGAAAAAATGCTGGTTAAGCAAAACGTAAAAGGAATATCAGGATCTTTAAGAGACAATTCCCTTCTGCTGCTTAATAATCAAACGAACACCAGACTTTTATTCGGATTATTCCCATTCACTCACTTGTCACACATATATAAACTAGGAGAAAATGGTGTCTCTTTTGGTCCGAATATAGCCCGTAAAGAGATGAGACTTTCGGATAAAAGAGAGATTATCAGAAAGCGAATGGAGAAAGCCGGAACAGAAAAGAAAAGATATCAAATAGAAGAAAGAGCTAAGCAGGCTTTAATAACCAAACAAAAAAGAATTGATAGAAAAAGGGATAAACCCAGACTTGTTATTATTCCGGGATACAGAAAGGATAAGGCTATTAAAAGGAAAGCTAAAATTGAACAAAAACTGGATAAAAGAATTGCAAAGACGGATAAGACAAAAAAGAAAAATAAATTAAGAGCTAAAAAAGCCAGAAAACTAGACAAGAAAGAAAGGAAAATAAAGCAGGGTAATCAAACCATGAGATGGGGTGAACCACCGGCTGTGTACAATCATAATGAATCAAAAATTTCTGCAAATGCAATTCAGGACTTTCTTTATTCCAAAGGCTTTTTCAACGCGACCGTCAGGATTGACACGGCAAATTATGATCGTCTTCATACCATTGGAAAAACCGGACGAAAATTTAGAAATTGGTTTAGCAGAATGGCCGCAGCTAAACATCGCTATATCAATTTAGATTTTGTTGTAGATAAAAAAGAAAGGTACTTCATTGATTCAATTCAATTAGACATCAGAGATGAGACTTTGCAGGAACTGATACTTGAAAACAAGAATAAATCACCTCTTAAAAAAGGATACTATGATCAACAGGTACTCTCTGACGAAAGGGATTATATCTATGACTTAGCTGTAAATAATGGCTATCATGAGTTTTCAAAACAGTACATCAGCTTTCAGGTAGATTCCACTCATCTTGGCAGAGATAGTTTGATTGTAAGGGAAGTTATTTTAAATCCGGACAATAAATCCGAACATAAAATCTTTTATATTGACTCAATAGTTTTTATATCAGACGCAGGTCTTAGTCAAGCTTACAGAAGAACCACGGAAACGTTTCGGGATATTACTTTTTCTTTTGGAAAGAAGAGATATAATAAAAAAATACTCGGATGGCGTATTCCAATAGCACAAGATGATCGCTACAGCAAAGAAATAACCATAGAAACGCAAAGACAACTCTCCTTCTTAGACAATTTTAAATTCGTAAATATCAACTATGATACCACTGGAAACAGGTTTGTTGCTAACGTATTTACTTCCCCCTTCGAAAGGTACGAAACTTCAAGTGAAATAGGATTTAGCAGCACTACTCAGGGATTTCCCGGACCGTTTGTTAACATCAACCTTAAAAACAGAAACGCATTTAACACGTTAGAAATTGTTGGAATAAATCTGGATGTAAAGCTTCAGGATCTGCGCAATGTTAGTAATATCAGTAGCGATGACATTACAGGCACGTATACAAGCAGGCAGTTTGGAGGAGAGCTATCCGTAAGCTTCCCTAAGTTTCTCTTCCCCATTGGCAGCTATTATCAAAACAAGATAGGTAAGTACAACCCAACCACAAGAGTGAGTTTTGGAGTTGCATTTGAGGATCGTATTTCAGAGTACACACGTCTTGTTTATGAGGGCATTCTTTCGTATGGATGGCAGGTAAGGGATCGCATGAAATATAATATCACACCAATGCAAATAAGTTGGATCAATTCCAATAACTCCGACTCATTTCAAGCATTCTTAAATAGCTTATCTTCAGTAGGAAATTCCTATGCAAATGCTTTCAAATCAGCGGTTGTTGGCAGCAGTTCTTTCAGCAGAGAACAAAACTTCGGAAAATACGGGACGGGTAACGACGGTGCTTTTCTAAAAACAACCTTCGAATTTGGAGGTCATTTCAATGGTTTAATTTCCAATTCATTTTTTGGAGATGAACTGGAAACATTTGAATACCTCAAAACCAATTTTGATATAAGACGAATAAATCGACTCAGTAGAAAATACAACCTTGCCTACAGAATGAACGTAGGCTACGCTTATCCATTTGGTGATAACCGGGCACTGCCCTTTGATAGGTATTTCTTTGCAGGGGGAAGCAGCAGCATTCGAGGATGGAAACCACGAAGGCTTGGCCCGGGATCTTACGCAGTATTTGAAGCAGACGAACTCGGAAATGAGACAAACAGAGTTGATTTTGACATAGAACAACCCGGAGAGATATTGATAGAATCATCCATTGAGTTACGAAGGAGCCTGGTTGGATTCGTAGAAGGTGCTTTGTTCATGGATGCAGGAAATGTGTGGAGAACCGAGAATAACTCCAATGACCCTGAGTTTGACAGAGCGGTATTTAAGTTTGACCGTTTCTTGGGGGAAATTGCCGTAGCAGCAGGGGTAGGTACCAGGTTTGACCTTCAGTTTTTAATTCTAAGACTGGACCTTGGCTTCAAAATCTATGATCCCGCTCAAAAAAAAGGAAATAGATTTGTAGGAGATGAGATTTTCAGCAACTTTGGTTACAATTCAGAATTTAATATTGGAATAGGATATCCCTTTTAATGAAAGAAATTACACAAGAAGAAGTTAAGGATTGGTTCCGGTCGCTGCAAGATACCATTTGTCTCGGACTCGAAAAACTTGATGGAAAATCAACATTTCAGGAAGACCGATGGCAAAGAGCCGAAGGCGGCGGAGGAAGGTCAAGAGTCATAAAATCCGGGGATCTTATTGAAAAAGGAGGAGTCAATTTCTCAGCCGTTTTCGGAGCAACTCCGAAAAAAATACTGTCCGCATTAAAATTGGATGAGGCTGATTTTTTTGCCTCCGGCGTTTCCATTGTTCTGCATCCGTCAAACCCGTGGGTGCCCATCATACACATGAACATACGCTACTTTGAAATGAGCAGCGGAGTGTGGTGGTTTGGCGGCGGTATTGACCTGACTCCCCATTTCATTCTAAAAGATAAGGCGAAAGAATTTCACCAATTAATAAAAGAAACTTGTGACAGACATTCACCCTACTACTACCCGGATTTTAAAAGATGGGCAGATGAATACTTTTTTGTGAAGCATCGTAATGAAACAAGAGGTATCGGAGGTATTTTTTTCGATCGGCTAAGCACTGAAGAAGGCTTCTCCAAGCCGCAGCGATGGGAGTTTGTGAAAGAAATTGGAGAGACGTTCTTACCCGCTTATACCCGCGCTGTTGCTGATTTGAGAGAAAGAGAATGGACAAATGACCAAAAAGAATGGCAGAAAATTAGGAGAGGCAGGTACGCAGAGTTCAATCTCATACATGACAAAGGAACCAGATTCGGACTTGATACGAATGGTCGAACCGAGTCTGTGCTGATGAGTCTTCCTCCTGAGGCCTCCTGGAAATATGATCACCGGCCGAAAACGTCACTTCAGAAAGAAACACTAGCCCTATTAAAAAAGAATATTGACTGGATTAATGTGGTTTAAAGCAGGTTCGTTAAACTCATCTGTTAATATTTTCTTATATGATATTACATAGAAAGCTATTTTATGCAATTTAAACTTGAATATCTTTAGTTTGTAATAGTTTTTAGTTATCTTTTTATGAAAAACAGATGAATATAGTAATTATTTTTTCAGATATATTAAATTTATCAAAACAATGTATTACATTTGCAATTAAGCATCACTATAGTAATTTGAATTATATTGAGTCTCTCTCACGTTTGCGAGTTTTGTTTTGTTAAATTGTGAGAGAGGCTTTTTTTATGACCAATTTCCCTTATCGTATAATATACGATATTCCCTCTGTTAAATTTGGTATTGCAGCTTAAGTCAGCTGCAAGAGACTCCGCAAATAGAGTATTATTACAGCTCCCGGCCAACATAATTTGCCATCACGTCTGTAATGGATGCCATCCTGCTCCGAAAAAGAGCTATCTGTGCGGCCATGATTGACCAACTGAAGAATATTTTTCAGGTAGAGCACTCCGGACAAAGAAGTCGGGCAAACTTCTTCAATAACATTTTCTCAGCATGGATAGCCTATAACTTTTCCGAGGAAAAGCTGTCTCTCAAAATGAATTTTTGTGATACTAAACAACCAATATTAACCCTTTGAAGACTATAATTACACCGAAATCACGTTAGTATATAGTAGTGTGAATTATTTTCTATTGTTACTTCTTATAAACCTTGATCAAATGAACCCGGTGAACACACATCAATGGAAAGAGCGAGTACTAATTGTGACCGCATCTTCACCCGCCAGTATTGGATATAGAAGACAAGAGCGACTTCTTACAAAAGGGAAAAAAGGCATGAAAGAAAGGAATCTTGTTATTTACAGGTTGTATATAGATCATTGGTTAGACCCGGAAAACCAACTTATGAGTATAAAAGATGCGAGGGCGATTTACAATGCTTATGCTATTGATCCGGATACTTTTTCCGTGCTATTAATTGGAAAGGATGGAAGCATAAAGATGAGAAAGGATGATATTATTTCGACACGGGAGATTTTTCAATTGATAGACAGTATGCCCATGAGGCAGCAGGAAATGAGAAGAAGTAAAAAACCTGACCAAAATTGATTCGGAGTGAATGCCTGCCTTTCAGCATTGATAAAATAAACAGAAACAAAAAAGCCTCTCAAACAGAGAGGCTTTTGGTGTAATCTGTTAAATGACAAAATTAATCTCTTCCGTTGTATTCAACGTTAAGGATTCTTTCTTCGAACATTCCAAGTGCAATTTTGTCCTCACCAAGTAAGTCAAATAATTCAAGCGCTCTCCTTGCTACATACTCTTCCTCAATCTGCTCCTGAACAAACCACTTCATGAATTCTTCAGTAGCCACATCATTATATTTCCTAGTCTCTCCAACTATCTCATGAATGGAATCGGAAACAGCAATTTCATGCTCCAGTGCTTTTTCAAATACTTCGCGTAAAGTCCCAAACTCATGCTGACTGTCCCCAATCGACGGAGAAATGGCATCACACTCCATATCGCACAAATAGTGAAACAACTTCAATTGATGTTTGCGCTCCTCTTCCGATTGCCTGAAAAAAAACTCAGCACTGTTGTCGTATCCCCTTACGTCACACCAGGCAGCCATTGCAAGATAAGCAGCCGAAGAGTGTGCCTCCATCTTAATTTGTCTATTAATTATATTAACGATCTCATCTTTCAATACGTGATGTCTTCTTAATACGTCTTTCATTTTCATCTTTTTTTTAGAATAAAACCAATCTAAGTGCCTAAAAGTTAAATACATTCCTTCGGAATATCCTTCTAACCGCACTATTGAGCGCTAATGTATTGAATGTTCCATTTAGAAGCTCTCTAAATTCAAGGATCTCCTTTAACGAAAGCACTAAAAACCTGTCGCAATTGGGAAGATGGATGATTTCTACATCCGGTGCTGAACTTTCAAGCAGTGCTATCAGATCAAGTGCCATGATCTTTTTTCTAAAGGCGAAAAGATCACAAAGTTTGAAAACAAATTCTTCACGCTCAAACGTCAGGAGAAATGAATCCGTCAGTTCACATTGTTTAATGGACGCACGCTTTGTTTTAAATATTTCTTCCTGCATTTTGGCACATCGCACAAAGTATTGGACATGATTTACAGTATTTTCCTTTTTTCTTCAGGTATTTCCCACAACATGCTTTTTTGAACTTCCGCTTCTTCTTTTTTAGAAGATGATCTTCATAAAGCTTTGACATGGGAAATGAAAAAGGTATAGTCATCATTTATTTAGATGCGTTCTAAATAGAAGGCAAACCTAATGTTCAAAACTGAAGTAAGCAAGATCATATAAAAAATTCCGAATGATTTTTATCAGTTACTCAGAAAAAGGGCATGGTTACCTAATGATATTTAATGCGTTGTTTCTTTTTAAGACCAGCATTATAACTTCGGAATGCTCAAAAATGCCTGCTCAACAGTCAACAATAACCGCCGGAAGGACAAAAATGACTCCTAAACGCTTTACAAGAAGGTGAATTTGCAAACGACACTTAGGGGGTAAGGACATAAAAAAAGGAAAGACCCGTAATTGGATCTTTCCTCCATGTTTAGCTTAAATTAAATAATTATACTGGACAAATATACAAACAAATTCAAATGTTACGGCACGAATTAAAAAAATATTGAAAAATTAAATGTTAACTCGAAAATAGTTCCGTCAAAGCAACCTTCAAGGTTTAACTAACGACAGGGTAAATGAACTTTTGGAAAGTTTCAACCTTTCCAAAAGTTGCTTGGCAGGGTGCTGATCTCCCTCATTGCTTTCACCTTTTTACGTTTTAACTAAAAACAATGATCATAGCATGATGTCATATAAGTAGGATTAAGTAACACCACCACCCCCCCCTAAAGGACTTTCCCCCGCCAAAAAAAAATCAAAAAAAATTAAGATTTACATATAACAAATCAAAAAACTTATATAACTTCGTGTTTTACGATTTTATTAAGAACTAAAATAATGAGTTATGAGCACTTTAAATAAAAAAAGACCAAAAGACATCATGAACACAGAGAACACGTCACACACGCTGCCGAAAGGGCTGTACAAACATAATTTAATGCCCCCCCCCCCCCTATAATATAATCTTATCTCCAAAAAATACCTTTCTAGTAATCTCCACACTCTTCCTCGCGATCTTCGGGCAAGCACAGACCAAACCTGCCTCAAAACCCTTCATCACCACATGGGAAACAACCGAACCTAATGAAACCATTACCATCCCTACCACAGGAAGTGGCTATAGCTACACCGTAAACTGGGGGGAAGACGAACCTGCCGATAACAACACCTACAACGGGGATGCCTCCCATGAATACGCTACAGCAAACACCCACACCGTTACCATCAGCGGAACGTTTCCACGTATCTACT
>JACONI010000096.1 GCA_014323825.1 Ekhidna sp.
TAAATGACCACGATAGCAAAGCGTAAAAGCCCTCTCCGCTTTGGCGAATCATTCACTTTTGGAAAGTTTCAAACTTCCCGAAACCGCTGTCATAAAGCCCTTGCAGGCGTGTGAGGGCCTTTTTTGTGGAATAGTATAAGCATAGAAACCTTCAAGGTTTAACCAATGAAACGACAGCAACACAAAAACCTCCAAGGTTTTCAAAACCTTGGAGGTTTAAATGACAACAATAACAAAGTGTCTGTCATAAAGCCCTTGCAGGCGTTTGAGGGCTTTTTTTGTGGAATAGTATAAGCATAGAAACCTTCAAGGTTTAACCAATGAAACGACAGCAACACAAAACCTCCAAGGTTTTCAAAACCTTGGAGGTTTAAATGACAACAATAACAAAGCGTCTGTCATAAAGCTCTTGCAGGATTGTGAGGGCTTTTTTTGTGGAATAGCATAAACATAGAAACCTTCAAGGTTTAACCAACGAAACGACAGCACCACAAAAACCTCCAAGGTTTTGAAAACCTTGGAGGTTTAAATGACCACGATAGCAAAGCGTAAAAGCCCTCTCCGCTTTGGCGAATCATTCACTTTTGGAAAGTTTCAAACTTCCCGAAAGTTCCACTGCCCAAGTATCTTTTTGACCCCCGACCTCTTTGTCCGATTTCAGATAAAAATGCCTGCGGAATGAAAAAAAATGGAGGCTCCACAGCCCATATACCTGTAAGGTTAAAAGACGTGTTTAATAAAATGAACCAAAAAATGGACACATCCCGCCAGATACCGGTCAATCCTACTCAACCAATTTATGGCTATTTTAAAACAGAGGTAAAAGTCTGATACGCTAACTTTTTGTATCTAAATTTATATATTTCATTGGATACGGTATTACAATTCTTTCCACATCATGTAGTGCATGATTCCACACTCCTCAAACTGCCTGCCTTTTTTTTGGAAACCAAATTTGGCATAAAGAGGGACTGCATCTAACTGAGAGTGCATGTATAGACAGGTTCCGGTCTCGGCATTTTGAACAATGTCTTCTAAAACGGTTTTAAGAATATCGGAACCCAGTCCTTTCCTCCGCAGCTGTTTCTTTACGGTAAAACGTTCCAGTTTTATTCCTTTATCGGTAAATCTCCACCGTGCGGAGCCAACGGGGACATTATTTTTATCCAAAGCAACGAAGTGATGAGCCTCTTTTTCAAAGTCATCAAACTCATCTTTGGCATCCACCTTTTGCTCTTTGACGAAGACTTCCTCCCTGATCGCAAATGATTTCTTTTTTTCGGCTTCAGTCCGGGCTTTTATTACTCGGTAAGTCATATCCTTCGTATGCTTTAATGATTGCTTTTACGAGTTTGTGCCTAACTACATCACGGCCGTCCAATTCAACGAATCCAATTCCGTTTACTCCTTTCAGTACCTTCAACGTTTCTATTAAACCCGAGGTTTGCTTTCCGGGGAGGTCGATTTGAGATCTGTCTCCCGTGATTATCACTTTTGACTGTGGACCCATTCTCGTCAGGAACATTTTTATCTGCATTGGATTGGTATTCTGCGCTTCATCCAAGAGAACATATGCATCGTTCAGTGTTCTGCCTCTCATATATGCCAGCGGGGCAATCTCAATGATTCTATTTTCCCTGTAATGTTTCAGTTTTTCTGTGGGAATCATGTCATCAAGTGCATCATATATTGGTCGTAAATACGGATCAATTTTCTCTTTCAGGTCACCCGGGAGGAAGCCAAGGTGCTCCCCTGCTTCAACGGCCGGTCTTGTAAAAATTATCTTCCTAACTTCTTTATTTTTGAGTGCCCTCACAGCTAAAGCTACGGATATATATGTTTTTCCCGTACCTGCCGGTCCGATAGCGAATACGAGATCATTCTTTTCTACAGCCTCAACAAGTTTTTTTTGATTGGCCGTTTTAGGAGCTATATGAATGCCACACGTTCCATGCACAAGTACTTTTGCGGTCCCCTTCCCGTTTATTGTATCTTCTTCATTTTCCACAAAATCTTTCACATTTTCATTTGTTACCTTGCCGTATTCATGGTAGTGAGAAAGTAATGAACTGAGTATTTCATTGATTTTAAGAATTTGAGGTGCAGACCCTTTAATTCGGATTTCATTCCCCCGGCTTATAATCTTACTTTCAGGGAATGCAGTGGCGAGTAATTTTATGTTTTGATTTTCTACTCCCAGAAAGTCTACCAAAGAAACATTTTCAAGTATAATTATTTTTTCAAGCAATACGTATACTCAGTTAATTCTTAGGGTGGTAAAATCTATACTTTTGTTTAAACAAATTTAATGCTTTTCAATTCAAAATGGCTTTAATCACCTTTATGTCTGATTTCGGAACTACTGACCATTACGTTGCTACAATAAAAGCGGCAGTTGCGTCAAGAGAGCCAAATCTGCAAGTCATTGATATAAGCCATGAAATACGTCCATTTGATATATTACATGCGTCAAATGTACTAAAACATGTCTTTAGAGAATTTCCAAAAGGTACGGTTCACCTTGTGGCAGTTGATTCAGTAAAGGATAAACCGAAACCAATTGCATTATTACATAATGGATACTTTTTTGTAGGATTTGATTCCGGTCTGTTTTCTTTACTCTTTGAAGAAGAACCGGCAGCTATCGTAGAACTGGAAGAAAAGCCATCTACTTTTTCTGCCAAAGAGGTGCTTGTACCGGCTGCGATTCAAATAGCAAAAGGACAAGAGCTTCCAAGTAACGGGAAACCTGTAAAAAAGTTAAAGAAGCTTTTCGGCAGGCAGCTAAAAGTAACAAAAAAGGAAATTGCGGGGAACGTTGTTTCAGTAGACCACTTCGGCAATCTGATCACCAATATAAATAAGATGAATTTTGATAGGATGCAGGAATTGAACGGTAAAGGGGTAACATATAGCGTTAGGTTTGGAAGAGAACTATTTAAAAGTCTTCATAAAGATTTTACGGACGTGGGATCCGGGGATTGTTTTGTGTTATTTAACTCTTATGGAGAGCTTCAAATAGGGATTAATAAAGGGAATGCGTCTGAATTACTCGGTCTGAATATAGATGCACCTGTTATTATTGAATTTTTTGCTTAGAAAACCATGCCGCTGAGCATCGTCTACATGGATTGTGCATCCTCTGTCAGATAAAATCAGGGGCAGCCAAAACCTAAATAACTATAAATGAGTCAGAAGTTTCTCATTATTCTGAGTTAATCTTTTCTGATTGAGCTTAGACCATTGCTATTGGAAGAAATCTCGGCTGGTCCACGATATCTGATCGAACTTGCTCCTGATGCGTTAGCTCTAAGCTTGTATTCTGCATAAACCTTTGCACCGGAAGCGCCCTTAGATTCAATGTCGGCATCTTTGACTCGAAAGCTGAAAGCATCAAGTTTGGAAGCTCCTGCCAGATCGACCTCTAATTCTTCTGCTCTTCCAACTAGTATTAATTTTGATGCACCACTGAGATCTGCTCCTAAATATTCCGGAAAAATATCTGCCCTTACTTCTGATGCTCCTGCTATATCGAAACTGATGTCTTGGTTTGTGAAATTTTCAACTTTCCCTTCACAAGCCCCTGAAACTTGCAAATATTTGAGCTCAGGCATAGTGATGTATATTTTCACTTTGTCCGTAAAATCTTTGCTTCTCCACCAATCCCAATCTTTTCGAAATCTAACTTCAAGTTCATCCCCATCCCGGCCAATGAAGACATCATCAAGATCATCCTCATCTCCTTCGACTCTTACTGAGTATTCGTTAGATTTTACAATTTCAAAGTCAAACATTGAAACTAGTTTCACTTCGTCAAAATCTTTGAACTGATAGCTTTGCGTATCGTTTCCGTGTTTTCTAAAACTTTCGTGAGCATCTTGTTTCGGGCAAGTAAGACATTTCAAACTTCCATCTTCTTCAAATATCCAGTCATTATCCTCCATGTCCCCGGCAGAGTAATCGTACATCCACAATGTATTTTTAAGAATCTCTTTCAGTTCACCATTCAATCTAAACACTTTACCATTTGGGATATAAAATGTAGCGTTTACATTTTGAAATCTGAAAGGAGCTTCACCGAAGGTAATGCCTGAATCAAAATAGAAGTCGCCATTTTCTTTTTTGATGATATAATCAACAGCTTCGGCATTTTCTCTTGCATTTGCTTTGGAGTACCCTCTGGATTCAAAATCCATCTTAAGTATGTATAAACCGCTATCTGTATGCCCTCTCAGTTTCAGGTCAACACTATTGTATCCCTTCAAATCCAGGTCATTCAAATAAAGGGTAGGAGTATTTGATTCAACAATAAAAGTCTTCTCTTCCACATAAGAGCCGTCTGCACTATAGTTACTGATAATGTTTGGAATGGTCAGCGCAAGGCCTGCTGATGCAAGTAGCCAAAGTCCGAATAGACTCCAGGCGATGTACGTACTTATTACTCTTCTTTTAAGGATAATCACTAACCCTAACAGTGTGAGGGCTAAGGAAGGTACCATTACAGCTACATAAGAAGACACAATTACTAATGTATCTGCCGAATTGAATAATTCTTCTGCCGGAAAATCTCCAAACGATACGTAATATTTGAAGGTATTACCGATACCTGTTAAGACAGCTAGTACTACGGTAAATGCTAACATTAGCATAGAACCGAGGAGAACAAGTAATGCGCCTGCGGCCATTCGTAGAAATTCAATCGCAAACTTTAAGAGTGGCCTTAACACTTCTTCAAGGGTTTTAAATATCAATGCGATCAGTCTGAAGGGGAACAGCAGGATTTTCACAAAAATATTTTCTTCTCCTTCATTTACTCTAAATCTCTTTTTCAGATTTTCTTCAATTCCTGATAGAGTAACCGACTCCCCTTGCATCTGCATTTTTTCAGTTATTGTTTTAGCCTCAGGGGTTATGATCCACAGAATTATATACGCTATAAAGCCGGCTCCGCCCAAGAAGATTGAACCTGCAAAAATGACTCTCATCACAACCGGGTCAATGCCAAAGTACGAAGCAATTCCACTTGAAATGCCGCCGAGTACTTTATCTTCACTATTACGATAAAGCTTCTTGATTTTTTTATCTTCCTCTAAATTATCATTACCCGGGACTGCTATCCAAAAAATGATATATGTGATAAACATAAAGCCGCTTAATCCCCAAGAGAGGATATTGAAAAGTAGAGCCAGCATGATCAGGCGAATCCATATAGAATTTATTCCAAAATAGTTAGCAAGCCCAGAGGCTACTCCACCAATAACTCTTCTTTTGTTATCACGATACAGTCGCTTACCCTTCTTGTGGGCTTTTTCTGAGAAATCCTCTTTTTTTGGCTCTTCCTTTTCGGTAGTCTCTTGCTCTACTTCAGGTTCTGATTCGATGGTCGCTTCAAAATCTTTGGTAGTTCCCATCGTGGCAATCAACTCATCAATGTCTTCCATCATGATGATCTGCTTACCATCATCTAGTTTTCCAAGAAAAATTTCGGCGATTCTACCTTCAATATCTTCAATGATCTCTTTGTTGCCTTCAAAGGAAGAAAAATATTTATTGACTGAATCAAGGTAGCTTTTTAGCTTATCAAATCCATCTTCTTCAATGTGAAATATGATCCCCCCAATGTTTATACTGATATTTTTTTTCATGATTTCTGCTTCGAATTTTTGTTAGCGATGATTTTTTCTGTTGAGTCTGCCAGCTCCAACCAGGTCCGGTCAAGCCTACCTAGAAAAGTCTTACCTTCATCTGTCAATGTATAGTACTTTCTGGGAGGTCCCGAATTGGATTCCACCCATTTATAATCAACCAACCCGGCTTTTCTTAAGCGGGTAAGTAATGGATAGAGAGTACCTTCCACCACCATGATCCTCGCTGTAGTAAGTTCGTCCAGCATATCTGATGCGTATACTTCACCTCTTGAAATGATGTGTAAAATGCAAAACTCTAAAATCCCTTTCCGCATTTGAACCTGTGTATTTTCTATATTCATCCTTCCGTTTATTAAACTTTCAAACTCATTTGCAGGTTGATTTTCAGAAATATATACGTAAAGGTACTTTGTATAGCCATGTACTTAGCAAAAAAATATACCAATTTTTTGAAATTTGCTTACATAATTATAATAATTATTTGAAAAATAACATTTAATGCTGTGGAACTATTTTATTTTATTGGAAGCTATTTTTACAGACACCTAATTTATTGGCTTTATTCAATGCCGGTTCATCCACAATAAACCATTGTAAAGGCAGTGTTTAAAGACTACTTAAAGTCAGAAAAAAATAAAGAAGGTGTATCACAAAGTATGATAGCTTAAATATGCCCATAATTGATGTAATAAAAGGCTAATTCAAAGGCTTTGATATGATTTTCCATCTTTTTTGAGAAACAACATGTTCGTCTAAAGGCTCGTCTTATCCTGTGCCTTAACCGACAGTTGTTCCCTTCAATGCCCTTAGTGCCCTCTTTGCCTATCACGTGATGGGTGTTGCTAAATGCTCGCTTAAAACTCTTCCAGTTATCCGTCAATAGCCCGCCCCATTTTAGGCCTAGTGCTTTTATTTTACACCATAACTCTCTGACAGTCTTTGTATTACGTTTGCCAAAGACCCAGGCAACGATCTCTCCACTCGCCCGATGATAAGCATAAATCAACCGGAGTTTATGACGCTTCTTGCCTACATAAGTCCAAAATTCATCGACTTCCAATTTATCGTAAAAGCTATGCTTGGGTTAGAGAACTACCTGCTGTTTTTCCAAGGTTTTTAACACTTTGCTAAGCGAGATGTTCAAAATAACGCTTATAGCTCTGATACCACAACCTCTCATCCACATCCTCATAATCAGGGTAATCGTGTTAGAATGAGCCCCTTTATAGCTCAGCGCAGGATCGCCGATAAACTGGCGAGAGCAGGCGTTGCATAAATAATTTTGCTTTTTAGCTTTTTTCTTCCCGTTTTTAACTACATTTATACTCTTACATTGAGGGCAGGTTAGTGTGATTTGTATTTTCATCAGTTTTGAAAATTAATTTTTATGCAAGTTTACACTAACTTGTTCTTTTTGAAGAAGTTATAAATCATACTTTTTGGAACAGTACCAAATATATTTATGTGTTAAAAATGCAAAGATATACAAATATTTTAATTTGTTGTATAAATCTTAATTTTTTTTGATTTTTTTCTTTAGTTGTCTGCTAAAAGGGTGCGTAATGCCCGGAAACCGCAGCTTCAGACTGCTTTGAACGTTATTCATGCTGTGCCTTTATGCCGAGCGTACACTTTCTTTTTTCCACATAACATAAAAGGAGGCAAAAAATCCGGACTGCTTGACAGTCTAACATGTGATTCCGGCATTAAGACTAAAAAAAAATATAACCGAATTTTTTGCATGAATTTTTGCAATTTAGCTTTAAAATGTCCGGTATTTATATTCATATTCCTTTTTGCAGACAGGCTTGTCATTATTGTGATTTTCATTTTAGTACGAATTTAAAATTGGTAGATCAGATGACTGATTCAATTCTTACTGAGTTAATAAGTCGTAAGGAATACTTAAATGAAGCGGTTGAAACAATTTATTTTGGCGGAGGAACCCCTTCTTTTATTAGTTCCTCTCATCTTGAGAAGATATTGAATCAGGTGCTTTTATTGTTCCCAATTGCGAAAAAACCGGAAATAACTCTGGAAGCAAACCCCGAGGATCTTTCAATAGAAAAATGTATTGAGTTGAAATCCCTTGGAATAAATCGCTTAAGCATAGGTATTCAAACCTTTGATGATGGTAAGTTAAAATGGATGAACCGAATACATGATACGAATCAATCCACTAGTGCCTTTGAAAATGCAAGACGCGCCGGATTTGATAATATTACAATGGATTTGATGTATGCACTTCCGGACAGTGAGCATGATCTTCTTCGGAAAAGTCTGGAAAAATTAATAAGCCTCGATCCTGAACATATCTCCTTGTATGGGCTTACCATTGAAGATTATACTGTTTTTGGTAAGTTGAAGAAAGAAGGAAAATTTTTAGCATTGCCGGAAGAAGAGGCTGCAAAACAATATTTAAACTCAATTGCTATGCTTTCTGCTCATGGATACCTACAGTATGAGGTGTCCAATTTTGGAAAATCGGGATTTCATGCTAAGCACAACCTGGCTTACTGGAATCATAAACCCTACTTAGGAGTGGGACCAAGTGCCCATTCTTACAATAAACATTCACGCAGCTTTAATATCAGGAATAATGCCAGATACATTAAGGCAATTCAAAATAAGGAAGTTTTTTTTGAAAAAGAGTATCTTACAAAAATTCAACAATTTAACGAGAGAATACTGACAGGACTGAGAACAACCGAAGGCATTGATTTAAACAGTTTGAACAGAGCGTTTGATATGGATTTTATGCATCTTTATAGAGCGTTCATCAATCAATTATCAAATCAGGGATTGGTTACCATAGTAAATGAAAAACTAAAACTGGCACCAAAAGGTTTTTTAATAGCTGATGAAATTGCACTAAAATTGTTTTTTCATGAATAAACTGTATTTTTGAGCAGGTATGGATACACTTACCAAAAAAGCTGTGATTCTTCTTAGGTCTTTGATCTTCCATTATCATGGATTGGATCAGGAAGAGAGGTCTATATTAGAGAGTACGGCGAAAAAGTTAAATGCCATTGATGAGATGAATTGGGCAAATGATTTTATCGCTGAAGATTACTTGTCTGCCTTTGAACGTTCTCGTGAGTTTCTCTCAAAAGTCTTTTTAAAAATGAATGAAAATGAACGTATTCAACATCTTATAGAAGTTTGGGAAGAGAATTACAAGAAGGGATATATTACGGAAATGGAAACTACGGCTATTCTTACTTTATCAAAGGACTGGCATGTAGAAAAGCGTTTTCTTGAACAGGTAAAAAATTAAAGACTCATCATTTCTCTAAACCTGACAGATTGACGTCTGCTTACTTCTATTTTTTCTCCACCCCGAAGTTTTACCAATAAACCTCCGTTAAACCAGGTATCTATTGATTCAACCCATCCGAGATTAATGATATGTTTCCTACTTACCCTAAAGAAGCTACGATTGTCCAATTTATCATCCAGTGCATTCAAAGACTTGTGAATCATAGGGTTAAACTTGTCAAAATATACTTTTATATAATTGCCGTCCGACTCAAATAATCTAATATCCTCAAGTTTCACAAACCAGCATTTATCACCATCTTTTACAAAAACCTGATCCTTCGGGGACAACTTTCGATCATAAGAAGATCCTTCGGAGAGCTTAGATTTTATTTTATTAATGCTTTCCGAGAGTCTGTCTGCCCGTATCGGTTTTAAGAGGTAATCTAAGGCATTATAATCAAATGCCTTGAGTGCAAACTCATCATACGCCGTAGTAAAAATGACTTGAGGGACTCTTTTCAGGGATTCTAATAATTCAAAACCGGTCTTCCCCGGCATCTGAATATCTAAAAAAATGATGTCAGGGTTGTGATTTTCTATCTTTTTCACTGCTTCGTCCGCATCGACGGCCTCATCAATTATTTCAATCTCCGGATGATTCTCCAGCAATAAGGTCAATTCCTTTCTTGCAAGTCTTTCGTCATCAATAATTATAGCTTTCATCATCTACTAAATTAAGTGAAATCTCTACCATCGCAGGTCGGGATAGAGAGGGAACACAATACGTTTCTCGGTGATTCATTTCTTATCTTAAATCCGGCCTCTTCTCCGAAAATAAGTTTAAGCCGTTTTTTTGTGTTTTCAAGACCATAACCTGTTGAGGAATCTGAGTTATTTGACAACTGACCACTATTACGAATTTTAAGTGTAAGATATTTCTTCTTCACCTTGGTAGAAATTGATATTTCACCTCCTCCTTTAAGATTCGTAATCCCATGCTTAATACCATTCTCAACCAGCGTCTGAAGCATTAAGGGAGGAACCATAAACCCTCCGGAGTTTCGATCAATATCAAATTTTGTTGTCAGTCGCTCTTCATATCTAATTGACTCAAGTGCCAGATAATCTGTAACTGTTTTTAGCTCTTCGGAAAAAGGAACAAGATTCTTTCGATCAGCAACTAATGAATTTCTCAAAATATGCGATAACTGAGTAATTGACTCTTTTGATTTCTCCGGATTCTCATCTACCAGTGCCCGAATGCCATTTAGCGCATTGAAAATGAAATGTGGGTTAAGTTGAGCTTTTAAATTATTCAATTCAGTTTCACGGGCTTCGGTCTTTGCCCTGAGAGACTTATTATATCGATCCACATAATGAAATGCAATATAAAAAACAGACCAAAGGAAGTAAAAGAGCCAGTAAATTAGCGTATTCACTAAGATTGAGAGAAGGGAAAGGTCTTTAGAAGAAATCACATTCGTAAGCGACTCAATACCAAGTAAGTAAATGTAATTGACACCACTAAAGAGATAAGTGAATACAAGTAGGCGCGGAATCAGCCTAGGAAGCTTCAGGTTAAGCCATCCTGCTTTGATAAAAATAGTCCGAAGTATATGTGTTGAGATGAGATAAAAAATAACTTCAAGAAATACCCCAAAAGCCTGTTGCGGATCATACTGTCTGGTCACTGTATAGGCAATTACAGTCAATATTCCATATATGCTCCACCCTATAACCTGGCATATCCAGTATATCGTTTGCTTAGCCACGCTTTAAGGTTACTTCTTCTTGCATTAATAAAACTTAATAAACATAATTTATTGCAATAACGCATTATACAACAGGTTTAAATTCAACTTAAACTGTTCCGCTATTAAAATAAATTGACAGGTCTTTACTTAATTCTGTTTTTGTTTTGCAATGATAATTAATAATCCTAATTGTACTTTATCAGTATCACTATAATCACGAGAGAAGCAGACCGGAATCTAATCCTGCTTTGAGTGGTCTTGGCTTTAGTATAATATTTTGTTGTGGTTTATGGGACGGGAAAATTAGAAGATTTTTATTCAACTTGAAATTTTGTAGATTTGTTATAATTATAAATTAAAAAGAATTGTATAATGCCAAAGATATTTGAATATTTGGGAATTCTGATTTTCTTCTACTCTAATGAACATGAACCAATTCATGTACATGCTAAAAAGGGAGAATACGAAAGTAAAGCAGAGTTTTCTATTATTAATGGCAATATTTCAGAAATAAAAATCACAAATATTTCAGGGGCAAGACCACTAAAAGGAAAAGATCTTAAAGATTTTAAATTCTTTCTTGAAAAATATGCAGATAAGATAGTTGAAAAGTGGATTAACTATTTTGTTTATCATAAGAATGTTGAATTTGAAAAAATAACAAAAAGACTAAAATGAGAATAGTTGTAGAATATACGGAGAATAAAACTAATCAGATGAAAATTGATACTGCAAAATATCTGTCGGATTACGCAATTAGAATTAAGTTTAATGATGGGAATGAGAAACTTGTTGATTTTAAACCATTTTTATCGAAGTCAACTCATCCTTCAATAAAGAAATATTTGGATGAAAAGATGTTTTCTAATTTCTCATTGATTGATGGAAACTTAAATTGGAATGATTATGATTTAATTTTCCCTATATCAGACTTATACAGAGGTAGGGTTGAAGCATAATCCACGAAACCACAACATCTTGTATAAGTAATGCGGAGCAAAGTACAAAATATGAAAGAAAGTAAAACAAATAAAGGAATGAGCAATTCGGAATGGAAGTGCGTTGAAACCCGCACTACTCATACAAGTTCTTGATGGCTGCTATTTGCTGTCTTAGTCGGTTAGTACATTCGTAAGGAAGGTCGTCTTAGTCATCAACCATATAAGCAGGAAGACTGCTGCCCACTTTAGATAAATGTAGTAAAAGTCCGTGATATCTTTATAACGTGTTTCTTTTATCTCTGCTTTCTCCAGTTGGTCAATTTCATTGAATACCGTCATCAAAGCATTTTTATCGGAAACTCTGTAAAACTTCCCATTTCCAATTTTAGCGATCTCTCGAAGGGTTGTTTCATCAAACTGATTTTCTACCATTCTTGGTCGTCCGAAGAAGTCCGTTCCAAAAGGTACTTTCCCGTCTCTACCAATTGCGATCACGTATATTTTGATGTTATAGGCATTTGCCAGGTTAGCGGCGGTGATTGGGTCCACATTTCCGGCGGTATTGTCTCCGTCGCTTAAAAGGATCATGACTTTAGATTCCGATACCGCTTCTCTCAAAAAGTTAATACCGGAAGTGATGGCATTACCAATGGCAGTACCTCTGTTTTCGATTTTCTCAAAGTCTACCTCGTTGATCATCTCATGAAGGAGTCCGTAATCGGTAGTCAGTGGGCAGGAGGGGAGCGCATCTCCTGAGAAGATTACCAAACCAATACGATCCTGAAATCGACCGTCTACAAAGTTGTTTGCTACAGATTTGGCAGCCTCTAGCCGGTTTGGGCGAAAATCTTCTATTCTCATTGATTCTGAAATATCAATGTTCAATACAATGTCAATCCCCTCACTCCACTGCTCAACTTGTTCATTGGTCGTTTGAGGACGTGCGAGGCTGACAATAATGAATACTAAACTCAGGATGAAGAATACAGGGGGAATAAATCTCAGGTAGGCGACCGGATTGCTTCTGAGATCCGCTTTGGTTAATGCGATCGGTAACTTCTGTTTGAGTTGTACACTGATCAACCATCTTAAAAAAAAGAATAAAGGAATTAATATTAGTGCATAAAACCACTCAGGTTGCTGCCAGTCAAAACTTTGAAGATTTTCTGTACTGAACCATTCAAATGAAAACCAGCTTGTTGATCTATTTTCCATGCCTGATCTTCTCAACACGTTTTTGGTATCTTTCCTGAGTGAAGTTTTCTATCAATTGAAATTCCTGATAGAGATTTTTATCCGCCCGATTTCCATAAACCGCCCGATCAATTGACTTCAAAGGGTTTTCCAATTCATTTGCAAACTTCAATGACAGGATCTCTTTTGTAGTGAAAGTGGTAAACGCCACTTTATCCAGTTTTTGCTGATATATTTTCCAAAGTGAGAGTGCTTTTTCCGCAAGTTCAGCGGATGGCTCTTTTTTCAAAGAACTGACATAAGTATCCAATGCCTCGGAGAACGTTCGGTAATCTCTCGCTAGTCTCCTGAGCCTGAAATATCTGCTAATTCGCTTTCCAAAGATCAAAAGGAGGAGGAGGATCAAAAGCACCAACCCTGCAAGTATATAGTAAAATAATGGATAGTTGAATTGTTGCCCCACCGCCTGGTAGGTTAAGTTGGTTTTGAGTGCTGTTGTATCCGTAACTACTGGTGCCAGTTCAGCAAGATAGATTGAATCCATCGGTATGGTAAACCGGATAGAATCAGTATGATTGAGTATAAAAGCATCCAACTGAAGGTACTGAACCGGGTCAATTTCGAAAGACCGCAAAGTATAGACAGTACTATCGTATGCTTGTTTTCCGACCAGTTGAGAAGGGAAATACTGCTTGTCAGCCCACTCAAATGGACTGAAATCAGCATTACTGTCAGGAAATACCATTTCCATTATCGGTGGGTATTCGGCCGCAACCCAGTAGTTGATATTTTGTCCAATGACGAGACTATCTTCTACAAATCCGCCTCGAACGAAAATTTCCTGAGAGGAAGCCGAAAATGAGATAAGTGCTGCTAAGACTGATAAAATATATCTACCTGGTTCTGTACGCATTTCCCCTGTTTCTATGCCTAAATAATCTTATGAGCTTCGGAACGTATTCATCCTCGGTTCCAATGGAAACGTAATTCACATCATTTCGCTTACAAAAGTCTGCGAGTGATTCTTTTTTATTTCCGTAGTTTTTCTCAAATGTCTTTTTGAAATCCTCCGAAGAGGTATTCATCCATATAGTCTTCCCGGATTCCTTTTCCAATAATGGAACAATACCCAGTTGTGGAATGACTGACTCACTTTTATCCGAAATATGTACAACGATCAGGTCATGTTTTCTGGCAAGGCCTCTTAGGGAGTGCGTAAAGTCTTCATCAATAAAATCGGAAATCAAAAAAATGATTGACTTTCTATTGAGAAGATTTAATGTGTATTTAATTGCTCCGTCAAGATCGGTCTTCTTGGATTTAGGCTTAAATGAGAAGATTTTATCAATGATTTCATAAGCATGTTTCATGCTTTTGCCGGGTTTGATATAGCTCTCTACCTGGTCCGAATAAGATAATACCCCTACTTTACTTCCTTCTTTAATCGCAGCAAGGGTGAGTACTCCTGTTACTTCTTTGGCCAGGTCTATTTTCTGCCTCTTATCTTTTCCGATTTCCTGGGAAGCCGAAACGTCCAGTAAAAAGAAAACGGTTTGTTCCTTTTCCTCAATAAAGGTTTTCATGAAGGTGCCATGGCCTTTGGCGGTTACTCTCCAGTCAATATTTCTTATGTCATCACCCCATTGGTAAGGTCTTACATCATCAAATTCAAGTCCCGATCCCTTAAAAATAGAATGGAAATCTCCCTGCATCTGGGAGTTGATCGCTTTGCGTATCCTTATTTCGTACCTTCTGAGTTTTTTAAGAGTTTCCTTCATTCCACCTTTTCAAATCAATATGGAACGATTAATGTAATGGTTCCATTGATTATTATATCATTTATATAATCTTTGTATTATATTCAAAATCGATCAACTTTCAAAATTATAATCTCATAGAGTTTTAGCCTGATTTGAAATACTTTTTTTTAACTGTTCTTATAATATTTGTTTCCTGCGGATCAAAAGATGAGCCTGACAACCTCATTGATCAGAGTAAAATGGTTAAGACGCTAACAGAAATTCATTTGTTAGAGGCTAAGATCAAAGCCATAAAAATCTATCCTTATGATTCCATTCAGGTTATTTATGATCATTATGAAAGCCTGCTATTTGAAAATCTTGAGATCAGCAAAGAACAATACGAAGAGAGCTTTAACTACTATTTGGAAAATCCAAATAAATTCGAAAAGATCTACAACATTGTGGTAGACAGCCTCTTGCAAAAAGAAAAAACTTCTAACCGGTGAATCTTTATCCGGCGAACATAGAAGAAAAGATCGGGTTTGATCAAATCCGAAGGCTGCTTGGAAGTTTTTGTCAGAGCAATCAAGGAGCAGCTTTAGTACAAAAAATGAAACCCGTTTCTAATTACGAAGTGATACGGAAGTGCCTCCGTCAAGTGGGGGAGATGTCATCTTTAAAAAGTAGTACTAAAAATAAAGTCTCGTTTGAGTTTATAGATTTTGAAGTATACCTCACTAATATTAAAATACCGGGATCTTTCCTGAACCCTCAGGATTTCCATGAGCTCAAGAAAGGGATTAATGCTGTTTCGCTTTGGTCGGTGTTTTTGCAGCGGCACAGCACTGATTATCCTAGTCTATACAGTTTGGCGGAGCAAATTGAACTAAATCAGGATCTTGCCAGTCAAATAGATCGGGTCACTGATAAGCGAGGGGAAGTCAAAGACGCTGCTTCACCAAAACTGTCGGAGATTAGATTAAAGATTGTCAAGAGTGAGCGAGCTGTTCGTTCAGCTATTCAGGAGATTCTCAGGAAGGCTAAAACCGATGAACTGACTGAGGATGAAAGTACTCTGACAGTCAGGAATGGAAGACTTGTGATTCCGATCAAAGCCGAACATAAAAAAAGAGTTCCCGGTTTCATTCACGATGAATCCGCAACAGGACGGACTGTGTTTTTGGAACCTGGGGAAGTGTTGGATCTAAACAATCAGGTTCAGCAACTAAAGTATCAGGAGAGAAGAGAAGTAATAAGCATCCTAACGGTTCTTGCAGACAGCATTCGGGCTAATATGCATGCTTTGATAAGAGGTGCTGATCTGATTGAAAAACTGGACTTTATCTATGCCAAGGTTAAACTACAGGAGTTACTGAAAGCCTCACTGCCAAACATCATAAAAACTCCTGCCCTTGATATTATTAACGCAAGGCATCCGCTTCTATACTTATCTCACAAAGAGTCAGAGCAATCGGTAGTACCTCTCAATCTTAAACTAAACGATCAAAATAGAATCCTGATCATCTCAGGACCAAATGCAGGAGGCAAATCCGTAGCCCTTAAAACGGTTGGGCTCTTGCAGTTTATGATTCAGTGCGGCCTGCCGGTTCCGGTAGATGAAGAAAGCAAACTGGGTGTTTTTACCTCCTTATTTATTGATATCGGAGATGCCCAATCTATTGAAAATGATTTAAGTACCTATAGTTCTCATCTGACCTCCATGAAGTATTTCCTGAGTGAGTCGAACAAGAATACTTTGTTTCTTATTGATGAATTTGGGAAGGGAACGGAACCGCAATTTGGAGGAGCTATTGCGGAAGTGGTGCTTCAGCATTTGAACCATAAGAAAGCATCAGGTATTGTAACCACTCACTACCACAACCTGAAGAAAACCGGAGATGAAACAGCCGGGTTGATTAATGGTGCGATGAAGCATGATCAAGAGGCACTGGAGCCATTGTTTGAATTAGAGATAGGAAAACCGGGAAGTTCGCTTGCTTTTGAAATTGCCGGAAAAATTGGCTTGCCACAGGATATCATTAACCGGGCAAAAAAGACCGTTGGTAAGTCTCATGTAAATTATGATAAACTGCTTAGCGAGTTGGGAAAAGAAAAAAGAAAGTATGATAAGTTACTGAAGCAACTAGATGATGAGAAGACGAACCTCTATAAAATCAGTAAAGATTATGAAGATTTACGAAAGATGCTGGAAGCGGATAGAAGCAGGATTCTGAAAGAGGCCAAAAAAGAGGCCAGACAAATTCTGGAGCAGGCAAATCAAGATGTAGAGCGGGTTATTCGAGAGATAAAGGAAAGTAAGGCAGCTAAAAAACCAACGATTGCCGCAAGAAGATTACTGGAAGAGAAGAAGGAACGCCTGATGGATAAAGAACGAGTTACTCCACAAAAACTGAAAACAGGAGATAAAGTAACGATTGCAGAACAAGATACAGTAGGCATCATCAAAAAAGTGAACGGAAAGCAAGTAGAGGTATTTTTCGGAGGGTTGAAGTCAATTGTATCTATTGACCGTTTAGTAAAGGCCAAAACTTCTTCACAAGTGGTCTGCCGGAAAAAAATCAGGAGATTAGGAATTGATGTGAGTCAGAAAATGGCTAATTTTAGTCATGAACTCAGTATTCGCGGCATGCGTATGGAGGAGGCGACGAGCAAGATAGAGTCGTACCTTGATGAAGCATTATTGGTAGGTGTGGATAAGGTACGAATTGTACATGGAAAAGGGCATGGTGTATTAAGAGAAATTGTACGAAATATTTCAAAAGACCATCCTGGCGTATCTTCCGTGGAGGATGAACACGCTGATAGAGGCGGTGCAGGTATTTCAATCGTGAAACTTCAATAAGAGAGTATACAAGACATCAAACGGCTCCCGGGGCAGTGGGAGAATGAGAGGATATTAGTTCCTCTTATCAAACCCCCAGCCAAGTTTGTTTCTCATGGTATCAGGAAAATTAATCCCTTCAATCCTGATTAGTTTTCCATAGAAGTGAGCCTTCCTAACAATTATTTCAATGTCATTTTCAATGGTTTCTGATCTGGAGTCCAATGAGATGAGGCATTTCCTGTCTCTTGTAGCAATCTGAAATCTTAAAACGGAATCATCACTTATAATGAGTGGTCTGACATTCAAATTGTGAGGACTTACGGGTGTTATAACAAAATCCTTTGCGTCAGGCATCATCAATGGTCCGCCACAGCTCAGGGAGTATCCTGTCGAACCTGTTGGAGTTGATACCATTAACCCGTCTGCCCAATAGGTATTAAGATATTCATCATTGATGTAGCATTTGATCATGATCATTGATGACAAATCCTTTCTTAGGATTGCACATTCGTTTAGTGCATAGCATTTTTCATCAAATAAGTCCAAGTTAGAATCAATTGAGATGAGCGACCTTTTCTCTATTCGATACTCTCCTTTAAAAAACAGAAAAAGTGATTCTTTTATATATTCTTTTGCAATGGATGCAAGGAATCCTAATCGTCCCATGTTTATTCCCAAAATTGGTACTTCAGACTCGCCTACAATCAATAAGGATTCTAAGAAAGTACCATCACCACCAAGAGAGAAGACGGCATCACAGTCGTTTGGAACTCCTTCAAGAGATGTCCCCTCTGCTAAATAAGGGTTGCGTTCCTGAAAAAGTGAAGTGTATGAAATTGATACTCCTTCTTTAGTTAGTTTGTTTTTTATCTGATCCACATATTTCTCCGAATCTTTTTCAATCGCTAAGCCATGGATGACAATTTTTTTCACGGATTCAAATACTTCATCAACAAACCATACCTGTCTCTCTCATCAAATGAATTGTCTTCGATATTGAAGGAGGAGGTTACTGAATATCCACTTTTTGATAAGCCCGCAGCAATTTGATTTACCGATTGATGATTGATGCGAAGTACAATCTCAATTAAAGAAGGGTTGTCTTTGTCCGGGTTAATGTTGACTCCAAGAATAATAGATTCATTCATTTCCACAATTCTTGAAATTTCCGATAGTGAGTAATCATTTAAGGAGCTTTTAAGCGTAATGATTGCACCTTCAGCGTTCACTATTGCTGTATTTGTAAACTCCATTACAACATCTGATATCAGCACCACTCCTTTGAAATTTTCATCAAAATCCAGCACAGCAACCATATCCGTATTATGATTACTTTGAACCTTTAGAATATCATAATAATGATTGCTGAGCACCACAAAACAATTTTCCCCTATAAGCGGATATTCACCAACACCCGCATACATGATCCCGGAATCATAAATCAAATCTTCTGAAATAAATCCAAGTAATTTTTGGTCATCAACTACAGGAAGTTGCTTTACCCTAAACTCATCCATCCACTGTTTGGCACGAGTGATATCATCCTCCTTTTTAAGAGGCGGAACCATATAATTTATTAGCTGCTCTGCGACCATCTTCAAGACTTTAAATTAAAACAGAGATGAAGGTATCTTTTGTTTTGGGAATGTTTTCCATCAAGTCAGTCAGATCATCGATCATAGGCATCAAATATCCGAATGCTTCAATTACTGCCGATCCTACAACCACAATATAAGGGAAAATTGTGCTATTGGCCGCATAAGAATTTTCAATATCTATTCCCACAGAAGAGCAAATCCAAATAATTACGCTAACAATCAATGCAGCCTTGAAGATTCCCGTAACTGCCCCGATAATATTGTCTAAGGTTCCAAATGGCGTAATACTCACCGCTTTTTTAACCATCCTCGCTCCGGATTTAATTAGAAAAGACAGTAAAATAAAAAGCCCCGTGAAAACCAGCATCAGGATAACGTTAAAATAACGACTTTCTCCAAAAAGACTCAGCGAGACAGGAATTGTTAATTCTAAGGCAAGAAAAAGTCCAATAAAAAATGCAAGAAGAGAGAAAAACTCAACAATGAACCCTTTGAAGTATCCTTTGATGGCACCTAATCCCAGGATTATGATCAGTATAATATCAAAAGTGTTCAAACTAGCTCAATAACTTTTTAGCAATTGCAGCAATCTGTTTTCCATCTGCTTTGCCGGCCATCTTTTTTGCGGAAGCTCCCATCACCTTACCCATATCCTGCGGTCCGGCGGCACCCACTTCTTCAATGACGGCTTTTACCTCAGCCTCGATTTCTTCCTGTGAGAGTTGTTGGGGTAGAAAACTCTCAATTACTTCCAGTTCGGATTTTTCAGTTGAAGCCAAATCGGCTCTTCCCTGCTGTTCAAACACAACGATGGAATCTCTTCTTTGCTTGGCAGCTTTTGTCAGAAGTTTCAATTCCATCTCTTCACTGAGGTCTCCACCACCGCCTTTTTCGGTCTCAGCCAGCAAAATTTGAGATTTAATACCTCTCAATGCTCTTAGGCGGTCTTTATCTTTGTTAAGCATCGCTTGTTTTATTTCTGATTCTACCGTTGACTTTAAATTCATCTCCATTTTATTTTTATGTGAACAACTTTACGAAGAAAATCATTTTTTAGCAATGACCCAACTAAGTGTTAATATTAACAAGTTTGCCACACTCCGAAATGCAAGAGGTGGAGACAACCCCCATTTGGTACAAATAGCAAAGGACTGTGAGCGATTCGGGGCACAAGGAATCACTATTCACCCCAGGCCGGATGAACGTCATATTACAACGAAGGATGTGTACGACCTGAAGGAAATTATTACTACTGAATTTAATATCGAAGGATACCCTGATGATAGATTTATGAAGATTATTGAGGAGGTAAGACCGGCACAGGCCACTTTGGTGCCGGATCCGCCTGATGTATTAACTTCGAATGCCGGCTGGGACACTATTAAGAATGAGTACATGCTTAGAGAGATCATTTCACAGATAAAATCTTATGATGTTCGCACCGCTATTTTCATTGAACCTGTAAATAAAATGATGGATGGAGCTAAAAAGTGCGGAACAGATCGTGTGGAACTTTACACAGAGATGTATGCCTCATCGTACTCAAATGACCCGCTAAATGCAGTTGAAGATTATAAAACGGCCTCTGACCATGCCAGGAAAATTGGTCTTGAACTCAATGCCGGTCATGATCTTGATTTAATTAATTTGAAATTTCTGAAAAAACAGATCCCTTACTTAAAGGAGGTTTCCATCGGACACGCTTTGGTTTGCGATGCACTTTATTTTGGATTAGAAAATACGATCCAAATGTACCTGAGAGAGCTAAATAATACTTAATTACTGCTAATTTTTTAGTGAAATGATCATCTTTGAACAATGAATTTTGAAGTAATTTTTCTCCTTACAGGTATTGTAATCGGTGGTGTGGCAGGCTGGTTAATTGCCAAATTCAAAAACAGTTCAAAGCAGCATGACGATAATGACCTTAAAGTTCAGTTGAAAGTTGAAGTCGCAAAATCAGATAAACTCAATGAAGAGCTTCAGACCTTAAATAATCAACTGGTCCGGGAGCGAAAAGAAGTTATTCATCTTAACAATCAGAATGCGACGATCAAAGCCGACTATCGAAATCTTAAAGAGAGGCTTGAAGAACAGAAAGGTGAACTGGATCAATTACAACAAAAATTCACATTGGAGTTCAAAAATTTAGCGAATGACATCTTTGAGGAGAAGAGTAAGAAATTCACCGAACAAAATCGATCAAATCTCTTTGATTTGCTGAACCCTCTAAAAGATAAAATTGAGAAGTTTGAACAAAAGGTAGAGAGAAATAACAAAAATTCCCTGGAGTGGAATACCGAATTACGAACAGAACTACACCACCTCAAAAACCTTAACCAACAAATGACCAAAGAGGCCGAAAGTTTGACTAAGGCTTTGAAGGGCGACTCGAAAACACAGGGAAATTGGGGAGAGGTGCAAGTGGAAATGATCTTGCAGAAAGTAGGATTAGAAAAGGATGTACACTATCAAAAAGAACAAAACTTCAAAACGCAGGAGGGCACGAACCAACGACTGGACTACATCATTAAATTGCCTGATGAAAAATACCTGATACTTGACTCCAAGGTTTCACTTACAGCCTATGCAAATTATTTTGATAGTACGAATGAACAAGATAAAGCAACTTTCCTGAAACAACATTTAGCCAGTATCCATGATCATATTAAGCGATTAGGAAGCAAAAACTATCAAAACCTCGACGTGATAAGACAACCTGATTTTATTCTGATGTTTGTCGCCAACGAGCCGGCACTTGTCATAGCACTCAAAGAAGATTTGCAGCTCTTCGAAAAAGCATTGGACAAAAACATTGTGCTTGTCTCCTCAAGCACGCTACTCGCTACGTTACGAACGGTATCTTACATCTGGAAGCAAGATCGGCAAAATAAAAACGCATTGGAAATAGCCCGACAGGCGGGATCGTTGTACGATAAGTTTACAGGTTTCACGGAGGACATGCTCAAAGTAGGAAACAACTTAAATCAAACGAAAGATAACTATGATGCGGCCATGAAAAAACTTACCGAAGGAAGAGGGAACTTAGTGGGAAGCACGGAAAAACTCAGAAAGCTGGGAGCTAAGTCTTCCAAACAAATCGACAGTCGTTTGGTCGGACGAGCAAGTGAAGGTTAATTTTACCCTGCCAAATAAAAAGAATTATACAACATGGAGCTGACATCAGACAACAAGCTGAAGAAGATAATAGTAGTTGGAGACAGAGTTTTAGTAAAGCCAACAAAAGATCCGCAAAAGACGGATAGCGGAATATACCTTCCGCCGGGTGTTCAGGAAAAAGAAAAAGTACAGACCGGATATATTGTAAAAACCGGTCCCGGGTATGCCATACCAAATGTGGCTGAAGAAGAGGACTGGAAACCGGAAGAGGATAAAGTGAAATACGTACCTCTTCAGGCTCAGGAGGGAGATTTAGCTATTTTCCTGCAAAAGGGAGCCTTTGAGGTAATGTACAATAAAGAGAAATACTTCATCGTCCCGCAAGCCTCAATCTTAATGCTTGAGAGAGAAGAGGACCTGTTTGAGTAGTTTCTTATCGTTTTACTTTGTGACGGTAACAGTACCTTCTCACCTCCTTATCACGATCCTGCCCACAGCCTTACGCCCTCCGTCTCCTTCAGTGAAAACGAAAAAGAGACCCTCGTTCAAACCTGAAACATCGTACAATCCGTCCTTTGAGACGGGGTAACTTCTGACTGCTTTGCCTGCCGTGCCGATGAGCGTTACTCCGCTTAACTGCCCCGAAATACCCGTCAGTCTGAAGTGGCCGGAGGCCGGGTTCGGGTAGAGTTCCACACCTTCGGCAGAGGGAACGCCTAGCACGTCATCATCCGCATTGGTAACCGTAACGATGATCGTCTGCGTAACACTGTTATCTCCGTCGCTTGCTGTCACTTCCACTTCATAAATATTGTTACCGGCATCACTGCTCATAGCTTCAAAATCCGGAGCATTCCTGAACGTCAAATCCCCGGTATTTTGGTCAATGCTGAAACTGCTCCTATCCGATCCTCCGCTGATACTATAGATGAGCGTTGTGTTCGCATCCGCATCGGTCGCCACAACGGTTAGCACTGCGATGGTATTCTCTGCTACGCTTTTTGCGTTATCCGAGGTAATCTCCGGATCATTATCATTCACATCGGTAACCGTAATGGTGATCGTCTGTACATCACTGTTTCCCCCATCACTTGCCGTTACTTCCACCTCATAGACATTGTCATTATTCGCACTGCCGGGGGCTTCAAAATCAGGGGGCGTATTGAACGTCAAAGCACCGCTATTTTCATCAATGCTGAAATTGCTCCTATCCGATCCTCCACTGAGGGAATAGCGGATCATTGCGGTCGCATCCGCATCGGTCGCCACGACAGTTAGCACTGCGGTGGTATTCTCTGCCACACTTTTTGCGTTATCCGAGGTAATCTCCGGAGCGTTATCATTTACATCGGTAACTGTAATATTGACGGTGGCCGTGGC
>JACONI010000097.1 GCA_014323825.1 Ekhidna sp.
ACTGCGGAGTTTATTCCTTGCTCCTGCACCGGCACAGGAGTACTCACCCGGTGCACTGAAAGTGATGTTTTCAGGGATTTTAGTCTCGCCCGCATTTGTGTCTAATGTGCTCCATCCGATGAGGAGCTTATCGTAGTTTTCCGAAGACATGGAGGTATTATTATTAAACATGTTAGTTATATTCGTCACGCTGCTGATGTCCCATTTGCTAAGGTCTCCGTTGAAGTCAGAGCTCTGGAACATGCTCTCCATATTCGTCACCTTGCTGATGTCCCATTTGCTGAGGTCTCCGTTGAAGGAGGATTCCTGGAACATGCCGAACATATCTGTTACGCCCGAAAGGTTCGGGACACCTGCCTCCTCGGCAATGGAGAGATTGCTACAACGACTGAAAGCATAGAACATGGAAATAAATGCTATATCACCCCATTGTTGGACGGATCGTATCTGCCCCGCTGAAGTGCGGTTCCCTTGAAAGAAGATACGTGGAAATGTGCCACTGATGGTGACGATGTGTGTTCCTGCATCAGCATAGTCATGGGAGGCAGCTCCGGTGTAGGTGTTGTTATCGGCAGGTTCGTCTTCCCCCCAGTTTACGGTGTAGCTGTAACCTCCTCCTGCTATAGGTATGATAATGGTTTCGTTAGGAGTTTTCGTCTCCCATGTGGTGATGAAGGGTTTCGGGTCGGTCTGCGCCTGCCCGAAGAATGTGATGAATAGCATCAAAATTACAAGGAAGGCATATTTTAGTGATAAACGGGGGGGGGGGCATTAAATTATGTTTGTACAGCCCTTTCGGCAGCGTGTGTAACGTGTTCTCTGTGTTCATGATGTCTTTTGATCTTTTTTTATTTAACGTGCTCATAGCTTTTTATTTTAAGTTTATAAAAATAAATTTAACCACAAGATTAAACACTTTTCTATTAAAAATGTAAAGTAAGTACAAAAATATTTAATTATCAAAGTAGTGTCCATTTTTTAATGCCTCTGAAACAAGCAAATCCTTCGGGAGAGAAGAGACAATTTCATAGTAGAAGGCCGGATCGGAAGCAATTACTTCTTCAAGAAGCCTGTAGGCTCACAGATATACTTTTTGGGACACTCGTGGGTTATTTTTGGAAAGAGCGTAGGTAGATTTATTTTGGATAAGATAGTCTCTTTGATATTTCTAACCTGAAAATGATGAACATTTTAGGGTAATTCCGTAGAAATGAACATAAGTATTGCTCCTTTCTCATCATCGTAAAACAACGAATTCCTGAAAATTAAATTCATCAACAGGGTCTCAAAGTACCTCGGATGGGACTTGAACCCATACGACCACAATGGTCACAGGATTTTAAGTCCTGCGTGTCTACCAATTCCACCACCGAGGCATATCATAGACTTCTAAAAAGCTTTTTCCAAATTCCGGATATTTTTAACTCTATCCGGTTCCCGATCTTACTTTGAGCATTGCCGAATGAATCAGCCCGAAAACAAATAAGACCGGATTGTTTTATTCTTTCCTTCATTATGCCTTCATAACCTTTTTTTAAGGCTGTTGAAAGGATCTGAATGTAGTTTCTATTCCGGCTCTTTATTATATGAGTATAAATATATTCTGAACTTTTGCCAAATAATAAAAAAGCCAACACTTATGCAGCTTTGTAGAGCGAGAGACGGGATTCGAACCCGCGACCCCAACCTTGGCAAGGTTGTGCTCTACCAACTGAGCTACTCTCGCTTAATAAAACAGGTTTTGTTTTCTTCTTTTTAAAAAGAAGTACAAGTTTAAAGGAAAATGTAATAATTGCACAATATTTATTCTAAAAATTGATACATCCTATCAAAAGGAAAGTTTGCTTTTATCCTTACTGAACTTACTTTTCCTTCCTGCATAATGAACCATTAAAATTGACAATCGTCAATTTACCTGCTACAAACTTGATAAAAGCCGTAACTTGTTATCATAACTCACGGGCAAATTGATGTCCCGTTTGTATGCTTTAACCTTGTTAAGAGTAATTTGTGAGTAGTAATCATAGCTATTTACTTTAGAAAAAATATTCAGACTTTCTGTGACAATCCGAATATGAATGATCTGATTTAAACTTAGACCAAGTTTTTCTCAAAATATCTGCAAAAATGGGTGATCTCACATTTATTACACTGAGGCTTTCTGGCAAGACAAATGTATCTTCCATGAAGGATTAACCAGTGGTGTGCTCGGGATACATACTCTTCCGGGATGTGCCGTACTAATTGTTTTTCAACTTCAAGTGGAGTCCCGGCGGTTTCTGTGACTAACCCTAACCTTTTAGACACTCTAAAAACATGTGTATCAACCGCCATGGCAGGTTGATTGTAAAGTACAGAAACAATGACGTTGGCTGTCTTTCTACCTACTCCCTGAAGAGCGGTGAGTTCCTTGATAGTTGTGGGAATTTCAGCGTTAAATTCTTCTACCAGTTTCCTGCTTAAAGCAAGCAGGTGTCTTGTTTTATTGTTTGGATAAGACACACTCCTGATGTAAGGAAACAATTCATCAAAACTACTCGCCGACATACTTTCAGGAGTTGGGAAATCCCTGAAAAGTGCAGGCGTAATTTTATTGATTCTTACATCCGTACATTGGGCACTAAGAACCACCGCTACAAGTAGCTCAAACGGATTGGAATACTTTAGCTCTGTTTCCGGTTGTGGATAAGATTTTGAGAAGTATTTAACAAATGCTTCGTAACGCTCCTTCTTATTCATTGCCCAAAATTAGGCAGAATGAAAATTTTTAGAAGCGTAAAGAATTCTTGAAATCACGTCTTTAGGGGCTTTCAGTATAAAGCCTTCTAAAAGCGACTTTGCTTTATTAATTTGTTCTAAACTTGCTCGGAGATGTATGTTAGATTGAAGCGATTCATTCAAATCCAATCGTTCATTCTCATTTATCTCGTCATATATAAATCTTACTAAGTCATCTTCTGTAAAGGGTTTTATCATAGGCTTCCTGAGTTTGCTCAAATTTCTTTCTTAAATTTATCAAAGCATACCTCATCCTTCCTAAAGCCGTGTTGATGCTGACACCGGTAGCATCTGCAATTTCCTGAAAACTCATCTTCATGTAGTGCCGCATAACCAGCACTTCCCGCTGAGAATCCGGGAGTTCTTTTACAAATAACTTTAAGAGATTATAGGTATCCTGTTTTATATGTTCATTTTCAATGGGAGCTTCAGAAAATTCCAGCGAGTTAAAGATACTGCTTCCATCCTCCATGATAATAGTTGGATACCGCTTTGATTTTCTGAAATAATCAATTGATAGGTTATGGGCAATTCTAAGTACCCAAGGCAAAAATTTACCCTCTTCATTATACCTGCCTGATTTAATAGTACGAACAACTTTTATGAAAACCTCCTGCATAAGATCTTCAGCTGTATATCTGTCCTTTACGATTAAATAAATAGAGGTAAAAATTCTATTTTTATGGCGATTAAGAAGTTCCTCAAATGCCTCTTCGTTTCCTACAATATAAAGTGACAGCAATTCGCCATCATCTAAATTTATTTTATTCATGTATCTCAAGTATTTAATTAACGTAGAGGTTTATATCATATTGTAAAGTTTAGGGTTAATATTTTAAAATTTATAAATCAAACAACTCGGAATAGATAGCATCTTATCTTTACGATTCGCAGGAACTAGATTTTATTACTAGTATTGTTTAGACATGGATACCCCTAAAATGGTTGGAAAAATTGAAGAATTAGATCCTAAAGAGTATATATTAATCAAGGGAGCACGTGTTAATAATCTCAAAAACCTTGATGTAGCCATTCCAAGAGATCAACTGGTGGTAATTACCGGCCTGTCAGGTTCGGGGAAGTCCTCTCTGGCATTTGATACCCTGTTTGCAGAAGGACAAAGAAAATATGTCGAAAGTCTCAGTTCTTATGCACGTCAATTTTTGGGAAGAATGGAAAAGCCGGAAGTTGATTATATAAAAGGGGTTGCTCCTGCGATTGCTGTTGAACAAAAAGTCACTACCAAAAATCCAAGGTCAACAGTTGGTACCACCACTGAGATTTACGATTATCTAAAATTACTTTTTGCTCGAATTGGAAAGACACTTTCTCCGGTTTCAGGAAAAGAAGTAAGAAAAGATACCGTTACGGATGTTGTAAATTATATTTTATCTCACAAAGAAGGAACCAAACTAATGATCACCACTCCGTTTAAAAAGAAAACAAAAAGAGCTTTGACTAAAGAGCTTGAAATTTTGATGAGCAAAGGTTACACGAGAATATTGGTGAACAAGGAGTTGGCTTTCATTGAAGAAATTTTGAAATCTGAAGAGCAAGTAAAAGGAGAAATAGAGGTTCTGATTGATCGTGCAGTTGTTAAGCATGATGAGGAAACGCAGTTCAGGCTATCTGACTCAGTCCAGACTTCCTTCTTTGAAGGAGAAGGAGATTGCAATGTCATAATCGCAGGAAAAGAGACAAAGCAGTTCTCGGATCGCTTTGAATCGGATAACATATTATTTGAAGAGCCATCGGTCAATTTTTTCAGTTTCAATAATCCTTATGGAGCTTGTAAAAAATGTGACGGTTTCGGAAAAATTTTAGGTATTGATCCTGACCTGGTGATCCCCGATAAAAACCTGTCCGTTTATGAAGGAGCCATCGTTCCATGGCGGGGAGAAACTATGAAGATATGGGCTGAGCCACTACTTCAGGACGGCATTCGTTTTGATTTCCCAATTCATCGACCTATTTCAGAACTCACAAAAGAAGAGTATGAGATTCTCTGGACCGGAAACGCCTACTTTGAGGGTTTAAATGCCTTCTTCGCATACTTGGAATCAAAACTCCACAAGATTCAATATCGTGTAATGCTTTCTCGATATAGGGGAAAAACAACCTGTCCTGACTGTCGGGGAACTAAACTGAGAAAAGATGCCGGTTACGTGAAAATTGAAGATCACTCTATCACGGATCTTGTTCTTATGCCTGTCAATCAACTGCTTCCGTTTTTTAATGAGGTCAAGCTCTCGGAACATGAAGAGAAAGTAGCTAAACGGATTTTCAATGAAATTCAAAACCGGCTTTCCTATTTGGATCAGGTGGGTTTAGGATACCTTACATTAAATCGCCTTACGAATACACTTTCGGGAGGTGAGTTTCAACGTATCAAACTGGCAGCTTCACTGGGAAGTGCTTTAGTCGGTTCAATGTATATTCTGGACGAACCCAGTATTGGCCTTCACCCCAGAGACACTGACAGGCTGACAGACGTTTTGAAGAGTCTGCGAGATGCAGGTAATTCCGTTATCGTTGTAGAACATGAAGAGAAAGTGATGGAAGCTGCTGATCAAATAATTGATATCGGCCCTGACGCAGGAATACATGGAGGGGAGCTTGTTTTTCAAGGCAAAACCTCAGAACTCAACGGTAAAATCTCCTCGCATACCGCCAGATACCTGAGGGGAGATGAGGTTATTTCCGTACCTCAAAGAAGACGTTCATGGAAATCCTCTCTACTGATTCAAGGTGCCAGGGAAAATAATTTAAAAGATATTAATGTAGAATTTCCTTTGGGGTTGCTAACAGTCATTACGGGTGTAAGCGGCTCCGGTAAGTCCACTTTAGTAAAAAAAATTTTGCACCCTGCTATTGGAAAGCAATTAGGGTTGATAGGAGAAGCATCCGGCAAATTCACCAACTTATCAGGTGATTACAAAAAAGTTACTCAAGTAGAATTTGTCGATCAGCATCCAATCGGTAAGAGTTCCCGCTCTAATCCGGTAACTTATGTCAAAGCGTATGACGGCATTCGTCATTTGTTTTCAGAACAGCCATTTTCTAAACAGAACGGCTTCAAACCCACACACTTTTCTTTTAATGTTGATGGCGGACGATGCGAGGTTTGTGAAGGAGAAGGAACTGTGACCGTAGAAATGCAATTCATGGCTGATCTTCACTTAATATGTGAAAACTGTGGCGGCAAACGTTTTAAAAAAGAAATTCTGGAAGTTGAGTTCAATGGTAAGAATATAGCAGAGGTTCTTGATTTGTCAATTGAAGAAGCACTTGAGTTTTTTAAAGGTCAGCATGCAATTACCAACAAAATTCAACCACTATTTAATGTAGGGCTTGGATATGTCAAGCTGGGTCAGGGTTCAAACTCTCTGAGTGGAGGAGAAGCACAGCGGGTAAAACTTGCTTCTTTTCTGGCAAAAGGACAGAAGCTCAATTCAACGGATCATATCTTGTTCATTTTCGATGAGCCGACCACCGGTCTTCATTTCCACGATATCAAAAAGTTATTGGGTGCAGTCAATGCTCTGATTGAGGCAGGAAATTCTGTCGTTATCATTGAACACAATATCGAAATCATCAAAAATGCCGACTGGATCATTGACCTTGGCCCGGAAGGAGGAGAAGAGGGAGGTACTGTCTGTTTTGCCGGATTACCTGAAGATATGATTAAACTGAAGAACAACTATACTGCACAGTATCTCCGAGAGAAGATTCAAATAAACAAGTAAAGATGCCTGCACGATTGTTCTACCTCTTCACAAACTTCAGCAAACGCCCGTCCGGCAGTTGAATAAGGTATAGGCCGCTCCGCAGGGAGGCCGCATCTATCTTTGTGTTTGTAGTGCTTTCCAGCATGATCTCCCCACCCACGCTCAGGATGCGGATCGTGCTTTCCACAAGAGACTGCACTTCCACGTAACGCCCCGAAGGATTGGGAAAGACCACTGCTTCCAACACATCGTCCGCTGTACCCAAAGGCTCGTTCTCCTCCGGCGGACATGCGGTAATCGTCACTCCCTGCGTTTGGGTGGCTTCATTGCCCGCATTATCAGTGTAGGTCCACGTGATGGTTTGGTTTGTCTTAATGGGAATGGAAGCGACATCATGCGTGGCGGTGAAGGTTTCTCCCGCACAATTCGTGGCAGTGGGTGCGGTGAGGGAAGCGACCTCACACTGTTCGTTAATTGAAGACAACGGATTTACATTCGGTACCAGTACATCGTTACTCACGACCACCTTTTGCGTTTGCATGATGGTATTCCCCGCAGTATCTTCATACGTCCATGTGATGGTTCCGCTTTTGGTAATGGGGAAGTTGGCAGTGGTGGTGGCGATAATCACCTTCTTGTCACAAACATCTCTGGCGGTGGGTGCGGTGAGGTCATTTTCGGTGATTTGTGAACAGGCTGAAAACGGTTGCAGGTTCGCTAAAACCGGTACCGGAGCCGCATCGGTGATGGTTATCTCCTGCGTTTGTTCAGCAGTATTACCCGCTTTATCGGTGTAGGTCCAAGTGATGGTAGTGTTGGAGGTAATGGGGAAGTTGGTGACATTGTGTGTGCCCATGATCTCCCCGTCGCAAGCGTCATTGGCGGTGGGGATGGGCAGGTTATCCTCTGCCTGTGAACATTCTACGGTAATGGCATTCAGGGCTGTAACTTTCGGGGGCATGGTGTCTTCTGTTATGGTCACGGTCTGTGTTTGTACAATGCTTTTACTATTATGGGTATAGGTCCACGTAATGAGGGTGCTTTCGGTAATGGGGAACACATTGACATCATGCGTAGCTTCGACCGTTACTCCTTCTCCTATTGTGCAGCTACTTTTAGCGGTGGGGGCAGTCAGGCCAGCTTTAGTGACTTCACACTGTGCCGTCACTGCCGACAGGGCGACTGCATCCGTCCGTAACTCAACCAATTCACCTCTTGGGATTAGCCAGGAATGCGTATTGATAAGTTTGTTTCTTGCAGCCACGCCCGCGCAGGTATAATGGGCTGGTGACCCGAAGAGGATACCGTTGGGTATTTGGGTCTCGTCCGATGTCAGTGTGCTCCACCCGATCAGCAGCTTATCGTAATTTTCAGAAGACATCGGTGAATCAACAAACATATTGCTCATACTCTTCACTTTGCTTATATCCCACTCACTGATGTCGCCGTTGAAGGAAGACCCTCTGAACATCCACGACATATCCGTCACGTTACTCACATTCCAATTACTGATGTCGCCGTTGAAGGGTGTTCTTGTAGAGATTTGAGTGCCGAGAAACACAATCCTCCCTACAAACATCCACGACATATTCGTCACGCTGCTCACATTCCAATTACTGATGTCGCCGTTGAAGGAAGACCCATTGAACATGCCTTCCATAATTGTCACGCTACTCACATTCCACTTACTGATGTCGCCGTTGAAGGAAGACCCATTGAACATGTCTTCCATAGTTGTCACGCTGCTCACATCCCATTCGCTGATATCTACGTTGAAAGGAAAAGGGGTCTTAAATGTTCTTGTCATATTCGTTACACTGCTTACGTCCCATTTGCTGATATCTCCGTTGAAAACAGAAAACTCAAATGTTCTTGCCATATTCGTCACGTTGCTCATATTCCACCGGCTGAGGTCTCCGGCGGTGAGGCGAGTTCTAAAAAACATGCCCGATATATCTGTCACCCTCGAAAGGTCAGGGGCATCCGTAGCGTTAATAGTCAGGTTTCTACAACCCTGAAAAGCTTTTGACATGGAAGTCCACAGGTTATCTCCCCACTGCTCAATGGTACGTATTTGCTTTGTTGCAACGGAATAGGAAAAAAATGGAGGTGTAGGTATTTTCGTTATCCGAAACTGAATACGGGGGAATGTACCGCTGATGGTAATGGTGTAGGTGTCTGCTGAGGTATAGGTATGTGAGGGAGGAGTCGCATTAGTATGTGTGGTAATATCCGATCCGTCACCCCATTTTACGTTGTAATTGTAAGTTTCCCCATCAACCGTGGGGATGGTAACAGTTTCGTTGGCAGAGGTTGTTTGCCATGTGGTGATGAAGGGTTTCGGGGGAGCCTGTGCCTGCCCAAAGAACGTAAGGAGGAGAGCAGGTATGATGAGAAAGGCTCTTTTCATTGACTTTCTTCCATTATAAATGAATTTTAGGAAGGGGGGGATTAAATTGCATTTTTTTAGCTGTATGGTATTTATGGGTGTTTGTATAAGATTATATATTTTAAAATTTTTCGTGAAGTAATAACAATCTTTTCAAACCTGCAAAGGATTTTAAATTTTTTTTAAAATTACGTATAATTTTTACTTTATAAAGGATAAAGGTACTGCCCGGTTTTAATACCGGCCTGATTATAGGTTAAAGTATTGGTCGTCCATTTTTTGCAAAATGATCTTCACTTCATCTGCTTTATGGTAGTCTCCTAGCTTTTCGAAGGAAATAATCAGATTTCTAAGCGTCCTCAGAACGATAGCAAGGTTCGTGCAGGGTTTATAAAAAAGGTCTTGCTTTTGCAGTTGCAAATTTTCCAGGTAGTTATCAATATCCTCTTTGGTGAAAATCAATCCCCGGTTGAATACATTGATGTAAAAGGTATCTTTGTCCGTGAGTTTATAGGTGAGGATAAACAGGTTGGGAAGGTTGACTCCAAAAATTGGAAGGTTCATTTTCTGTGCTAACAGCATATATACCGAACATAGCGCAATTGGGTTTCCTTTTTTAGTCTCCAGTACCGCATTAATCATTGAGTTGGCCGGTGAGTGAAAATTCTTTGTATTTGGTCTGAATCGGAACCGGTTAAAAAAAACATCATTGAACACCTTCACCTGATCTTTTGGATGCATCTTCTCCTTCATCTGTCGCCCTAGCTCATGATACAGCTGCCCTATTTGTTTTACTAATTCTTCAAGTTCCAGATCGGGGTACTGATAAGTGGCCACAATCCATAGTCCTTCCAGCAGGTGTTGAGCTCCTGCCCTTTTCCATTCTAAAAATCGCTCCTGAAGGAGTTCAAATTGGAGTTCGTGAACCAGGTCTTCTATTCGCTCTTGAATAAGCGGATTGAACGTACTCTCCCATTCCCACTCTAATAATGGAATAACTGAAGTTCCGAGCGACATAATTTTCTCCTCTACGTGTGTGACCACTTCCTGATCATCATCATCAAGAAGTTGGACAAGTGCTTTTATTTCAGCTTTGGAGATCAATGGATGAATAAGTTGAGAATGATTGAATTATTTTGTACTTTTCTCCTGCTCCTGAAAGAATAAATAAAACTTAATGATATCGGTTTTCGTTTTTTGAATATTTTCTCATCCGAATAATGCTTAATGGGAGCCATTTAACTCATGTTTGAATAACACCGACATTCATTCTTTCCTCTATTGGTGCATGATTCGCCATTTCAATGCCTTTTGAAATTACACTTCTGGTTTCGATTGGATCAATTATACCATCTACCCACAGTCTTGATGCTGCGTAATAAGGGCTTAATTTTTCATTGTAAACATCTTCAATTTTCTTAAGTTGTGCCTGCTTTTCCTCTTCGGTCAGTTCCTTGCCTTTTGCTTTTGCTGAGGCCACTTCAATTTGAAGTAACGTTCCGGCAGCTGATTCTCCACTCATCACGGCTATTTCTGCCGTAGGCCACGCAAAAATCAATCGGGGGTCGTATGCTTTACCACACATGGCATAATTTCCTGCTCCATAGGAGCTTCCCAGTATAATACTGAACTTGGGCACTACCGAATTGGATACCGCATTTACCATTTTGGCTCCATCTTTAATAATTCCTCTATGTTCAGCCCGTGATCCGACCATAAACCCATTCACATCATGAAGAAAAACCAATGGTATTTTTCGTTGATTACAGTTCATAATAAAGCGGGCAGCCTTATCCGCCGAATCAGAATAGATCACTCCTCCCATCTGTAGTTCTCCTGTCCTGCTCTTCACTACTTTCCTTTGATTAGCTACAATACCGACACTCCAGCCGTCTATTCTCCCATATCCGCAAACAATCGTTTTCCCGTACAGTTCTTTATATTGATCAAAGTCTGAGTTGTCTGTCAGGCACCTGATGATCTCCACCATATCGTACCGAATGCCTCTGTCAGCGGGGAATTCTCCATAGATATCTTTCAAATCTTTCTGAGGCGGCTTGCTTTCTGATCGGTTAAATCCTGCATTTTCAGGATTTCCCATTTTATCAAAGATTTTTTTGATGGCATCCAGCGCAGCCTCGTCATTATCAAACTTATTATCTGTCACGCCGGAAATCTCACAATGTGTGGACGCTCCTCCGAGTGTCTCATTATCAATATTTTCTCCAATAGCAGATTTTACCAGGTAGCTTCCGGCCAGAAATACCGATCCTGTGCCGTCCACAATGAGTGCCTCATCTGCCATAATCGGCAAGTACGCCCCCCCGGCTACACAGTTTCCCATAATTGCTGCTATTTGTACAATTCCTTTGGAGGACATAACGGCATTATTTCTAAACTGACGACCGAAGTGTTCCTTGTCGGGGAAGATCTCATCCTGCATAGGAAGAAAAACTCCTGCGCTATCTACCAGATAAACAATAGGAAGTTTATTCTCCATGGAAATTTCCTGAGCTCTAAGATTTTTCTTGGCCGTCATTGGGAACCATGCCCCAGCCTTCACCGTGGCATCATTCGCTACAATCACACATTGCCTGTCTGATATTTTACCTATCCCAATCACCACTCCGGCACTCGGACACCCTCCTACTTCCTGATACATCTCCTCCGCTGCAAAAGCACCAACTTCTAAAAAATCATTGGGATCATCTATTAGATAGTCAATTCTTTCCCTAGCGGTAAGTTTACCTTTTTTACGATGAGAGGCTATCTTCTTCTCTCCTCCGCCGAGTTTTACCTTTTTCAGATGCTCGTTGAGTCTGTACACCAACTGTTTGTTGGCATCTTCGTTCTTATTGAATTGGATACTCATGTTGTTTATTATTCTTCACCTGCTTTAGAAAGGCCCTTCAGTTTTTTATGTTTTCTTCCAAGAGGTTTCATGAAGTCTTTTGGGTAGTTTCTGAAATGGATGATTAAAGCATCCAAATCAGTGAGGGTCTTATTGAGGCTATTGTATAAAGCATCATCATTAAGAAGTTTTCCTACGGTCCCTGAATCAGATTGAACTGCAAGCATCAAATGATTTACTTGTTCAAGGGATTCATTTAACTTCAGCAAGGTCTCATCGACAGGGATTGCTTGTAAAGAATCTACCAAGGATTCCGAACTTGCCAGGAGTTGCTCCAGTTGTTCTGACCTTTTTTTGAAGGAAATCAACAACTCGTTAGTGTATTCCAAAGTTGATTCGATATCAAGTCGATTGGCTTTGTAAGTAAGTGTTCCAATGGAATATTTTAATGTATCAACTATTCCTTTTATATCAGTAGCGATAAGTTGATCAAGGACTGTATTAAGTTTAGTGATAGTGGTATTAATGTTGTCTGCTACCGGTTCAAGCTGCGAAAAAAGATCTCCATCTGTTTCCGAATTGAGCGTATCACCGGGGTTTAGAAACTCCTGAGAGTCTCCAAAAACCAATACGATTGCTTTTGTGCCCAGAAGTCCGTCATTCGCCAGATGAGCACTTGTTCCACTTGTGATCTTCACCTTTTGATCAATATCCAATGAAACTGCAATCTCATTCTTTTCCTGCATTAACTTAAACCCGCTAACCCGTCCAACAGGAAGTCCATTGAGATATACGGGATTTGACACGTTTAAACCGGAAACATTCGGATAAACTACGAGATATCTTATGGTTGGAGAGAAAAGATCTGATCCTCTCAAAAAATTGAATCCATAATATAAAAGCGCACCTGCTACAACAGTAATGAGTCCTGTCTTAAATTCTTTTGACACAATTTTATTCTTTAATTTTGAGTATCTATAGTTTTTTTGTATTCTTTAACGGCCCGGTAGATACCGGAAGCGATGTATGCCTGAACTTTGGGGTCATTCAATTCTTTTTCTTCTATCGGATTGGAAAGGTAACCGACTTCCACCAAGACACTAGGCATCGCTGTATTCCATAGTACATAAAGGCTTGATTGTTTAACTCCATAGCTTTTTCTGCCTGCTCTTTTTTTGAGTTGTTCGTCTATTAAAGAGGCAAGAATTAGGCTATTCTTCTGATAAGCAGATTGGGTTAAATTGTACAATATGTACGACTCTTCAGATTGCGGGTCAAAATCATAGCGTTTCTCATAGTCTTCCTCCAGTAGAATCACGGAGTTTTCTCTTTTTGCCACCTCAAGTGCTCGATCTGTGTTCTGAGCTCCCATTACATATACCTCTACTCCTTTAATTTCTTTCTTTCTTTCCGGCGGAGTGCCTTTTGGTAAGGAGTTTGCATGAATAGAAACGAATAAATCTGAATTATGACTATTTGCAATTTCAGGTCTTTTTTCAAGTTCTACGAGAGAATCCCCTTTCCTCGTGTAGATAACTTCTACTCCTTTTATATTTTCTTCAATATATTTTCCAACCAAATTAGCTACTTTAAGTGCTACATCCTTTTCTTTCGTGTAGCTTCCCTTAGTACCCGGATCTTTCCCTCCGTGCCCGGCATCAATGACGATCTTAGTAACAGCCAATGATTCTTTACCTGCCGGACTAAATGAAACCAGGATCAAAAAAAGACCCGGGCAAAGCAGAATCAATAAGTTTCTCACAATTTTTATTTTCTAAAATAAAATACTTTTACATAGAAATTCAGGCATTCTTTTAAAATCCTTATGATTATTGCAAGCAAAATTTGCCATACATGCAAACAAATAAACATCTCAAAGATAATTTAATCACGGCTTTAATCAAAAAAGGTTCATAAGGTTGAAGGATAGTTTTATCATCTTACTTGTTTTGATACATGCCATTGGCTGGTCACAGGATACGGATAGTCTTCAGATAAATGTACCTGATTCATTAAGGTTAGCGACAACATTCCAATCTGATTCCATACAAAGAGACTCCACCATCTCACCTCAACGACGCAGTGATATTGAAACCACAATAAACTACGATTCAAAAGACTCCATTCGATTTAATGCCCAAAGTCAGAAAGTATTTATGTACGGTGAATCATATATTGATTATGGAGATATTACTCTTGAAGCTGAACGCACTGAGGTGGATTGGAGCACGAGAATAATTCATGCAAGCTACATTACAGATTCCACGGGAAGTGCCATTGGAAAACCGGTGTATACCGACGGGCCTGATGTGTACGCTACTGATGATATTATTTACAATTTCAGAACTCGCAGGGCGCTGATCAAGGGAGTTGTTACCCAGCAGGATGAAGCGTTTATGCACGGTGAAGATGTGAAAAAAAATTCAAGAGATGAGCTTTTTATTAAAGGGGCCAGCTATACTACATGTGACCTTGCAGAACCACATTTTGAAATAAAATCAAATAAATTAAAGGTGATCCCGGGCAATAAAGTAGTTTCAGGTCCATTTAATCTGAGGTTCAGAAATTTACCAACACCTTTATTTTTCGCTTTTGGTATGTTTCCCCAGCCTAAAAAAAAAGCATCGGGAATCGTTTTTCCATCTTATGGAGAGGAGAATAGAAGAGGATTTTTTCTAAGGGAGGGCGGCTATTACTTTGCTATCAATGATTACATTGATGCCAGAATCACCGGCGATATTTATTCGAAGGGGGGAAATGCGCTAAATTTCACTTCAAACTATTACAAGCGTTACGCTTATCGCGGAACCCTTAACTTCTCTTACACTAAGACAGTTACCGACAATGTTGAGAATCCTCTGGAAACCAACGATTACTGGGCGAGGTGGAATCATAGCCCGCAATCAAAAGGAAACTCGTCTATTTCTGCCTCTGTTTCTGCGGGTACTTCTACTTATAATTCAAATAACAACCTGATCAATCAGGACTTCTCCAGAAGTATTAACTCTCAGTTTGCTTCAAACATATCATACCGCAACAGTCTGCCGAGAACTCCATTTAATATGTCTTTGAACTTAAGGCATAGCCAAAACCTGCAAACGAGAATTGTCAATTTAACCCTGCCTGACTTTACACTGAATATGAATCGTATCTACCCTTTTAAGAAGTTAATAAAATCAAGTAAATCTCCACTTGCCAAACTTAATTTCAGTCATAATTTTGTTTCAAGAAATGAAATCAACAATGGGCCGATTAATGAGCCTTCAGGATTCACGATAGCAAACAGTAACCCGCTCGCAGATTCTACTTTGGCATTCAAATCGGAAAACTTCGACGCTATTTTAGAGCGTTCTAAGATTGGAGGACAACATACAATCCCTGTCTCGACCTCACTTACGGTCCTCAAATATTTTACGCTGAATCCCTCATTTAACTATAGAGAGTTATGGTATACAAAAGAGTTGGATTATACATTTATCCCGGAGGAGAACGCAGTAAGAGTTGATACTGTAGATGGTTTTAGCAGGGCAGGCAGTTGGACAAGCAGTGCTTCATTAAATACTAGGGTTTATGGTTATGTAGCGTTTAATAAAGGGAAGGTGCAGGCCATACGACATGTAATGACTCCCAGCGTATCTTTTAGCTATAGTCCTGATTTCTCGGACCCAAAATATGGGGTTTACAAAGAAGTCCAAATCGACACCACTTCTACCAATGAAAATAACACCAGAGTTTTAAGTAAATATCAGGGTTTTATATTCGGTTCTCCTCCTGGCGGAGAAAGTAAAACATTAGGCTTCTCTCTTTCAAATAATCTCGAAATGAAAGTCGTCAGCAGGAAGGATACAATAACAGGGTCTAAAAAAATCAAAATCTTTGACAACCTGGGAATGAGCACGGGGTATAACCTCGCCGCAGATTCATTCAAATTAAGTAATATCAACTTTAATGCAAGAACATCACTCTTTGAAAATAAAGTATCTGTAAACTTCACCGGGACATTAGATCCTTACGAATACCTGCTTATTTCAGAAAGATTCAATCCGGATGGCTCAAGAAATGTTACGCAAAGGAGACGGGACAGGTATACGTGGAATAACGGGAACGGGCTTGGTAACCTTTCAAATATGAATATCTCTGTGGGAATAAATCTCAGACCAAAGAAGAAAAAGGATCAGACCCGTGACCAAACCGGCTACGGTGAAACGGGAGCATTTCAGCAGGGAACCGGTGTAATCCCCCCTGGCGAAAACATCAATTATGAGGGATATACTGATGAGGAGCAAGAAGAAATTCGAAGAATTCAAGATAACCCGAATGAGTATATCGACTTTAATGTTCCCTGGACCTTGCGAATGCAATATTCTATTAATCGAACACAAACCGGATTCGCCGACCCAAATGTCAGGCAAAGCTTTCAGTTTAGTGGTTCGCTTGGCTTAACGGATAAAACGCAAATAACTTTCAACTCAGGTTATGATTTTGAAGCAAAAGATTTCACAACAACAAGAATAGGTATAAATAGAGACTTACACTGCTGGTCTATGAGTTTTGATTGGGTTCCGTTTGGTCGATTCCAGTCCTATTTCTTCTCTATCCAGGTTAAATCCTCCGTACTTAAAGATCTTAAGTGGGACAAGAGACGAAGTTTCTTTGATTTTTTTAATTGATGCCGGATCCTGCCTGAAATTTTTTGTCTCATCAGGGATACAAATTTTTTAAAGGCAATGAGTTAATAGCTCAACCATGGAGGGTATCTTTCGGGCATTGAGGACTTTCCCTGATAAAATAGATTTTCAGGATTTTTTGCAAACTTAATTAATTCTTTGGAGGTGTATCACAAAGTATGATAGCTCAAATATGCCCGTAATTGATGTAATAAAAGGCTAATTCAAAGGCTTTGATATGATTTTCCATCTTTTTTGAGAAACAACACGTTCGCCTAAAGGCTCTCCTGATCCGGTG
>JACONI010000098.1 GCA_014323825.1 Ekhidna sp.
CACCGTTACCGATGTGAATGAGGCCCCAACGTTTAACAATGCAAGCCGTGAGGTAGCTGAGGATGCCGACGAGGGGAGTCACGTTGGTGAAGTAGTTGAGGCTACCGACCCCGAGGAAGATGGGATCACTTATTCCATCACCGGCGGCAATGATGCCAATAATTTTGAGATAGATAGCAGCACGGGACAAATCAGTGTTAAAAGGGATGCCAGCCTTGACCATGAGGAAACGGAGACTTACACCCTTACCGTAACCGCTACGGATAACGCGAATCCACAGATGACAGCCACGGCTACCGTCACTATTACGGTTACCGATGTGAACGAAGCCCCCAAGTTTGATCCGGTAACTACAACACCGTCCGTGGCTGAAAATGCTGCTGAAGATACACAGGTGGTGACAGTGAGTGCGACGGATGAAGACGATACCGACCCTAACAACTCGCTGATGTATACCATCTCGGATGGCAATCCCAACGACGATGGTTTTAAAATAGGCTCCGACGGAGTAATTGCCGTTGATAATAATACATCACTTCATCCCGGAACCGTCTCTCTTACCGTAACCGCTACGGATGATGAAAGCGAAGCAGGCACGATTAGGTTTAATATTACAGTCACTGCGGCAGCATCAAATCAGTCCCCGGTGTTTACCGATGGCTCTTCTACCATGCGGAGTGTAGTTGAAAATACCACATCAGGGAATGTAGGGGATCCGGTTGCGGCTACCGACCCCGAGGACGATAACATCACTTATGCCTTCAAAGCGGGCAATGAAGCCAATAATTTTGCTATAGATAGCGACGGACAAATCACGGTTAAAAGCGGTGCCGGCCTTGACCATGAGATCACGGAGAGTTACACCCTTACCGTAACCGCTACGGATGTAGGTTCAGGTACAGCAACTGAGATCACCGTCACCGTTAACGTGAACGATGTGAATGAGACACCCATGTTTGCTAATGCTACATATATACAGAACGTGGCTGAAAATGCCGCTGTAGATGCGGAGGTGGTGACGGTTAGTGCGACGGATGAAGACGATACCGATGAACCGACTTATGAAATCAGCACAGGCAATACTAATGATGATTTTAAAATCAATGAAAATACGGGAGTAATTGCTGTTGCAAAAGCCCTTACCGGCAAGGGTGGGAATACATATACCCTCACCGTAACAGCCCGTGATGATGAGAGTCCTACTCCGCTGACAGCCACGACCACGGTCACCATTAATGTTACCGATGTGGATGACGTGCTTGGCGTTCCGTCTGCCGAGGGTGTGGAGCTATATCCGAACCCTGCGTCCGGTTATTTCAGACTGACGGGTATTTCCGATCCGTTAAAGGGAGTGATACTTATAAGTACAACAGGTCAGGTCATGGGACATTATCCTGTCTCAAAGGATGGATTGTACGACATTTCAGGGCTTAATGAGGGTATCTTCTTTGTCTTCATTGAAGGAAGGGAAGGACAGAAATATGTGGGGAGGATGGTGATAAGGAAATAAGAGTTCGCAACTAAGCCGATCCTGTGGAAGCTTACAGGCAGAAGCAGCTCCGTTTTGCCAGGTATTTTTTATTACCCTCAGCAACCAGGCTGGATGACAGGCATGCTTTTGGGGTACTGTTTTTTTCCTTTGATTCTTTTGCTGTTATCTAAAGACCTCCCAAAAGTTTTGAAAATTCGAAGGCAATCAATGCACGTACTCTCACCGACCCTCCGAATTTTCCTTCCCGCCTTTCACATACGGTTTATTTACCGTGGAGAGACGGGAGACGTAGAAGGAACTCGTTTGTAGGAACAGGGACATACATGTTAAGAAACACCCGGAGTTAAAAGATGAAATATTTAAAGTATATAAGTTTATATTTGACAAAAAGGTGCTTCCTTCTATGCAGCTTGCCGGTAAACCAATTGAGCCGGCCACAAGATGTGGGTAAGCATAATGCGTACATTCTGCCAAAGTGAAGGTTGCGTGATCAATACTTCTTCATAGTGATAAGGAGCCTACCTGTGGGTATCCTTAACAGGTTGCTGCTTTTTTTATTACTTTTATTACTTATACGTTTGAATAAAAAGAATTACCATTGCATGGTGTTACAACATATTGTTAGGTGAAAATACTAAAAATTAATGATGAACATTCCATTAGACTTACATTATACCAAGGATCATGAGTGGGTGAAAATAGAGGGAGATATAGCTATAGTGGGGATTACTGACTTTGCCCAGGGAGAACTTGGAGATATCGTTTATGTAGAAATTGAAACTGAAGGAGAATGCCTGGAGGCGGGAGAAGTTTTTGGTACGGTTGAAGCAGTGAAGACAGTCTCTGACTTATTTATGCCGGTCTCCGGGGAAGTAATCAAAATAAATGAAAAACTCGAAAATAACCCGGAAATTATCAATACCGATCCTTATGGAGAAGGATGGATGATTAAAATTAAAATTTCTGATCGGGGAAATGATATGATATCTGCCGAAGATTACTCTTCCGAAGTGGGTGAGTAGTTTTTTGGAATGTTTTTTGTTGTATTAAAAATAATATTAAGTACTCTTTTTCTAATTAAATAGAAAAGAATATATATTTAATGTTCAACTTTTAAAAGAAGGAATTATGGAAACGAAAAAAAATCCTAAAATAGACCTGTCTCGACAGGGAGGCATGTTCTTAAACATCGGCATGGCAGTCAGTTTGCTGATCGTTATTGTTGCTTTTGAGTGGAGGTCTTATGACGACAGTGGTCTTATGGATCTTGGTAATGTTGAAGATGACTTTGAAGATATTTTAGAAATTCCGCCGACTGAACAGCCTCCCCCACCTCCACCCAAGGTGCAGGTACCGGAGATCATTGAGGTGCCGGATGAAGAAGAAATTGAAGAAGAAATCAAAGTAGAACTTGATGTGGAGGTCACTGAAGAAGCGGTTGTGGAAGAGATCGTTTTTGAAGAAGCCCCGGAAGAAGAGGCCGTTGACGAAATATTTACAATCGTTGAAGAGCCTGCCTCATTCCCCGGAGGTATTCAGGCATTCTATACTTACCTCGGTAATGAACTTGATTATCCAAGACAGGCACAAAGAATGGGGATTGAAGGCAGAGTATTTGTTCAGTTTGTTGTTGAGAGAGATGGTCAGCTGACAGATATTAAGGTAATAAAAGGAATTGGTGCAGGATGTGATGAGGAAGCCGTAAGAGTGTTAAAAAATTCTCCTAAATGGAAGCCCGGAAAGCAGAGAGGTAAGCCGGTAAGGCAAAAAATGGTTCAGAACATTTTGTTTAAATTTGCAAATTAATAGGTAGAGTAAAACGAATTTCAAGCCTCAGGATACTGAGGCTTTTTTATTGCCAGACTTCTTGATTTTCTTCTTCTATTTTTTGCTCATAAGTCATTTTAAAGAGTTGGTACTCTTCATCACTAATTATTTTTTTTAGTCTTTCAAGAACAGGAATCGTATAATCAATGAGTCCCCAATCCAAGGCTTTAAGGATATATGCCTCCAATAACTCGGGCGAATACTTATTTATCTCTATTGCTTCAATCAAAATATCATAAGCTCCCTCTGCTTCTCGTTCGTTAAGTTCATCAATTACATTTAGTACCAGATGTTCATTAAACGAATTCTCCTTAGCAAGATGGAACAGAAGCGTGTCACTCATAAACTTAAAATCAATAGCAGGGTACTCTTTTTGATTCACCTTGTAATTGTTATAGCGTTTTATCAAGTCATTTGCATAGTGAGTAAGTTCAGGGTCTCGTTCTACAATTTTTAATAGTTCGCTTTGAAACATTTCCTTTTGCTCTAAAGCAGCAAAAACTTCAAGGCGATTTATTCTCGATTCTTCATGCCTGTCTGAGATTGCTTCTTTAAAATATTCCAATGCTATTTTATATGCGTTTTGGTCAAGAGCGAGTTTCCCCAAGATATCCAGATATTCACCTTTTGAATATTTCGGGGCGTTGGATTGTAAGAGGTCTAAAACCTGAAAAGCAGCATTTACTTTGCCTTTTTTATATAAATGAAGAGCCAGGGCTTTACTTAATCGGTTGTTGGATGAAGCGAGAAGTGTATTGTCAATCTCTTCCTTTAATAAAGAATGAATCGAATCGTGGTCAAGCAAGTAAGAAGAGTTCAATAAAAAGGCTTGCCTGTGTAGAGGAGGGGCATCTTTAATCCCTTCCTTCAAAAATTCAACCGGAATTGAATTGATGAAAGATAAAATATTTGCTTTTACTCCATAGTTTTCATTTGAGTACTCCTCCAAAACTTCAGTTGGCATGGGCATGGAATCTAAGCGATTATAAATATTCCATTTGTTCACCTTTGGTGCATCGTTCCAGTTATCTGATGAACGATTTGAACCGAAATAACTCAATGCCTCGTGGAAGTTACCTTTTTTAAGGTGAATTAAACCAAGGTTGTTTTCCATCTCCGGGCTGTTCATTTTCCGTAATGCCTCCTTGTAAACAGCCTGAACTTTGTTAGGATTGGTATTGAGTTCCAAATTGCCATAGTTTACCCAGGCGTAAGGAGATGGAAATCTTTGGGTTGCTTTGTGAAAATTTGATTTTGAGGCAAAATCTTTGTTTTTATCCCACTCCACCCATGCTAGTTTGTAATTTGGGTAATGAGTATTATATCCCAGAAAAGCAGCCTGAATCCAATATTCTTTAGCCAGCAGCTCATTACCTGTTGAATCCTCACTGTCACCGAGCAAACTGTAATAACCGGATCTCAATAGATTATATGGTTCTTGGCTTGATAAAAAGTAAAATGCTGCGATGCAAATAAGTCCTCCAAGCTTAGAGGTGACATAAGGAAAATTCCTCTCCCTGTAAGTAATCTTCCATATCTGAAATCCTTTAACAAGAGGGTCTAGGAAATTAGCTATAATGTAAAAGAAAAAGAAGACCCCAAAGCCTATGTGAAAGTAAAGAATGAAATAGTGGAATGACTGGCTAACAGCGTCCATCCCTTTATTCATAAACAGACCTAGAAAAGCAGTGGTTACTATTCCCAGACTTGCGAATGAGATCAATAAACGTTGCTTTGGAATGTAAGACTCAAAGACTGTTTTGTATTGCAGACTCCAACACGCAACCAGGCAAGAAGCGGCAAATAATACGTATGGGTCAAAAAAGAAGAAAGAGTTATCGTAGATTCCTGACTTATTTAGATAACATAAGACAAGATTCCCTAAATAAATCAGAGCAAGCAAAATGAAGTGAAAGTGATTGCTTTTTCCCCTTGACGAACTAACAACATAGATAAACCCAAAAATAACCTCTTCGGAAATGAGCAGCAAAAAAATAAGTCCACAGATGCCAAAGCAAAATATAGAATGAGCGAGTAGGTGGTTGGTGAAATTCAATCCGTCGCTGATTCCAAAGCAAAGGATGGATGATAATAAGATTAAAATTCCAATTCTGAGAAAGAGTGGAACCTTACGATTGAATTCGTGAAAATAGATGAGAGGCCCTGCGATTACCAAAAAAGGAAGTAACATTATCATTTTGGAATTGACCCCAAATAACCCTGCTTCAGAAAGGTTGAAGCGATTGATCATGAGAGCAAAGGCGGCAATGATTACGAAAAATAAGTAGCGATTGAAGTAGGTGGATATACTTAGAAAGATACAAATTCCGACCCAAATGACTGACAAATAGATTTGGTCCATGATCAGCGACCTTTTAATCCTGGTTCCGGCATATCTTTCTTCAAGTAAATATTTTTCCCCGGTTATTTCATGATCTAATAGCCCCCCTTCTATTGTCATCGCTGGAAATTCAATAATATCTGCCGTAGTAATCACCTCCCAGTCTATTGATTGATCATATCCTGATGAGTAGTTCCACAACATCACGATGAGGCTGACTAGGAATATTCCAATAAAAAAAATATTCTTATTCCCTTTAGGGCTACTTTTTATGTATTTCAAAATCAGTTCTCTTTTGATGTATCGGATGATGATTCAATTCGGACTGGATCACACGAAAAACGTCATTTTTAAGTTTTTTAATGTCTGCTTCGGTTGAGCCATCCGGAAAGATTGGTTCATGATATATGATGGTACAAGTGCCGTGCTTCATTTCCATGATTGCATCATCTGCCAGAATGTTATAGTTATTCGGAAAAGTAATTGGAACAATCGGAGTATTGCTCTCAACAGCGAGCCGGAACGCACCATCTTTAAAATCAACCATCACAGGATACTCCTTCGATCGTATTCCACCTTCCGGGAAAAAACCAAGATTAAAACCGTCATTTAATATTTTTCTTGCTTTTGCCAATGTTTCTCCTCTGCTCTTAAAACTAGTCCTGTTGACTGTAATATGGATTTTTCGGTACATGAATCCGAAAACCGGAATTTTAGCTAATTGACTTTTCCCTACGAACTTAAAAGGATATGGAAACAATCCAAGTGCCGGGATATCAAGATAAGAAAAATGGTTGGCACATAGAATATAGTTGTGATTTCGCTGTGGCTCAAAATGCCAAATCTTTCTGACCGGTATAAGGCTAAGTTTAAAGAACCCCCAAGCCCAGAAGTAGTTGATTTTCAGTGCCAGGCGATGACATACTTTGAAATTAGCACATAATGTCAATGGAATAATCAGGATAAAAAAGAAGGAGGCCATAGAAAAAATAACCCAATATGAGTAAAGTCTTCTCAAAAACATTTCCGATAAGGTATGCTGATTGAGTGCTAAATTACCATTAAAATTCAGTCAGTAAAAAATCTTCATCTGACGTATTAAGAAATTAATAGCTTTGTAATGTTAGCATCGTAACAGAAAAGAAGACACTGTGAGTTTACTGAAAGTAGAGAAAATCAGCAAATCCTATAGCGAACATCAGGCTTTGGATGAGGTAAGTATGGAGATTCCTGAAGGAACCATTTTGGGATTACTAGGTCCGAATGGTGCAGGCAAAACCACTTTGATAAGAATCATCAATCAAATTATTGAAGCAGATATCGGATCCATCTATTTTAAAGGCACTTCACTAAATGCAGATCATATAAGGGAAATTGGTTATTTGCCTGAGGAGAGGGGTTTGTATAAAAAAATGAAAGTAGGAGAACAACTTGTTTACCTCGGCCGGCTAAGGGGGCTTTCATTGAAGGAAGCTTTAAACAGAGGCAGAGCATGGTGTGACAAACTTGAGATTAGAAATTGCTGGGGAAAGAAAATAGAAGATCTCTCAAAGGGCATGGCTCAGAAAATTCAATTCATAGCAACGATAATGCATGAGCCTAAGTTGATTATTCTCGATGAACCTTTTTCAGGATTTGACCCCGTGAATGCTAATCTCATAAAGGATGAGATACTTGCATTAAGAAATGAAGGAGCGACCATCATTTTTTCTACTCACAGGATGGAATCAGTAGAACAGTTATGTGATCATATTGTGATGATTAATCGGTCAAAGAAAATTTTAGACGGATCAAAACAAGAAGTTAGAGAACAATACCGGGATGGGTCCTTTTTTGTTGAATACAAAGCCGGAGATATTGCAGCCGATAATGACTTCAAGGTTTTAAAAACAGAGGAGATGGGTAGAGGACTAAAAAAATCATTGATTCGGTACAATCCGGATGCCAACCCTAATAATTTGCTGAAAAAGTTGATCAATCAAGCTGAAATTCACTCGTTTGTAGAGCGAGTTCCGGGGATGAATGATATCTTCATCGATTTGGTAAAAGAAAATTCCCGGGATCAGTAGAACCCTGATTAACATTCAAAAGACAATAAGATGAATAAAATATTTTTAGTTATACAAAGAGAATTTATGAGCAGGGTAAAGAAGAGATCCTTCTTACTCGCCACAATTCTTGTTCCATTGGTCTTTCCTGCAATAATCATAGGGATGATCTATGTAAAGCAGCAAAGTGAAGAGAATAAAGAACAAGAAGTTATACAGGTATTAAATGAAAGTGACTTAATAAGCTTCGAGGACTCGGAAAAGTATAAGTATGTGCCTGTAAGTGGGCCCTTGGACTCAGCAAAAGCTAGCTTTACCAGGTCAGGTGATTTTGCATTATTATACGTTCCTTTGATTACTCCGGAGGATCCGGTCGGAATTTCCTTCTATGCAAAAACATCGCCCGGCATTAACCTTATGCGATCATTTGAAAGAAACATAGCATCTCAGCTGCGTGATGAAAAGCTAACAATAGCAGGTCTTACCGATGAGCAACTGGATCAGTTAAAAACAGATGTCTATATCTCCTTATATGATCTTTCTGAGGCCGGAGATGAAAAGAAAAGCGACTCTATGGTTACATCCGCACTAGGTTATATCACCGGATCGCTGATTTACATTTTCCTTTTTGCTTACGGAACTCAGGTTATGCAGGGAGTAATAGAAGAAAAAGGCAGCCAAGTCGTAGAAGTTATTGTTTCGACAGTAAAACCGTTCCATATGATGATTGGTAAAGTTGTTGGGGTTGCTTCGGTAGGGATAGTACAGTTTGCGATTTGGATAATTCTGGTGGGAGTTGTTTGGATAATTGCCGGCGCAATTCCGGGATTAGATTTGTCACAAACTCAGGGAGCAGAATTTAGTAGTGTCCGGGGAGACTCTTCTAATGATATACTGGGTATCATTTATGGTATCAATTGGATCCGAATCGCATTCATCTTCTTATTTTATTTTTTGGGTGGTTATTTGCTTTACGGAGCCCTATTTGCCGCCGTTGGTTCTGCGGTAGATACGCCGGCGGATGCTCAACAGTTTATGATGCCGATAATGCTCCCCATTATCGTAAGCTTCATAGGATTATCCTTGTTTGTCTTTGAGGAACCTCATGGTACTCCAAGTTTTTGGCTTTCCATGATACCGTTTACTTCTCCTATTGTCATGATGGGTAGAATAGGATTTGGAGTTCCGACTTGGGAAATTACCCTAAGTATGGTTCTGCTAATCGGAGGATTCATTTTCACGCTTTGGTTAGCAGGAAGAATCTATCGAATAGGTATTCTCATGCATGGTACCAAGGTAAACTACAAAGTGCTGGTAAAGTGGTTTATGATGAAGAATTAATGAAATCGGTGAACCCTCTTTATTTTTAGCGAAAAGAGTCCGTTTGAAGAAGTTTCAAGAAGCAACTGGAAGAACACTTGCGCTGCCGCGGTACCATTTAAGATGGATTGTAGTAGGGGTTGCTATTTTTATAAGTATTGGCTCCGTTTGGTACACAAATAGCATAGTGGTCCAAATCCGGGAACGAGAAAGCAGGCAGATGGAGATTTATGCAAGCTCTTTGAAATTTTTAGCCAATGAATCAGAAAATATCAGTTTCATCTTGATTCTGGACGAGATCGTAAAGGCCAACCATACGATCCCCGTTATTCTTACTGACGCAAATGGACTGCCTGAATATCATCGAAATCTACCAAAAGCGGATCAACGAACCGAAGAGGCTAAAACAGCTTACCTATTGAGGGAGATAGAGAGGATGAAGAAGCAGCATGACCCTATTTCAGTTACGCTGGCTGATGATAAAGGCAGTACCTATGGTACAAAGTTTATTTACTATAAGAATTCATACCTTCTTAGTCAGCTTAAATACTATCCGTATGTTCAATTATCAGTCATCGCTCTTTTTGGCATGGTCACATTTTTGGTATTAAATTCACTAAAAAGAGCGGAACAGGACAGGGTCTGGGTGGGGCTGGCAAAGGAAACAGCCCACCAGTTAGGCACCCCGCTTTCCTCCTTAATGGCATGGTCCGAATACTTCAAGCAACTTTATCCGGATCAAATTGATGCAATGCTGGAATTCGATAAGGATATTGATCGATTGAAGGTTGTCACAAATCGCTTTTCCGGTATCGGTAGTGAACCACAGCTTTCCAAACGTAACATTACCGAGATCATCGAGGAAGTCGTTTGTTACCTGGAAAAGCGTTTTTCAAAAAAGATGGTAATGAGTGTTTCTTCTTTTCCGACAAGAGAGATTGAGGCCAAAGTCAACCCATCTTTGTTTGCCTGGGTAATCGAAAACCTATGTAAAAATGCTGTAGATGCTATGGAAGGAAAAGGTTCAATTGACATTAAAATCTTAAAAGCCAATGAAGGTAGAATTGCCATTGACGTTTCAGATACAGGTAAAGGTATCGTCAAAAACAAATTAAAGGATGTTTTTAACCCCGGCTACACTACTAAGAAAAGAGGCTGGGGGCTGGGGTTAACCCTGGCACATAGAATAGTGGAGCAATACCACGAAGGTAAGATCTTTGTAAAGCATTCGGAAATAAATAAAGGAACGACTTTTCGAATTTACATTAATGGGTGATTTTGGGTAAAAAACTTGCACAGTAGTTATTTTTAAACTTCAAATCAATTGAAAAACTTATGAATTCCAAAAAAATAACTCTTTTTGCCTGCTTACTGTGCAGTGTGATCTTGGCCTTTGGCCAGCAAGAGGCCAACACCCACGACGGGTTTTTTCTGAACTTATCCTTAGGCGCAAGCTTTGGTAAATCCAATGTGGAGACAACTAGTAATAACGTATCAGATGATTACAATTATGACTTAACAGGTTCGGGTCTGGCCCTTGACCTTTTGATTGGAGGGGCACCTGTTGAAAACTTGGCAATACATGCCACACTGGCCGTTGCATCACTCATAGAACCTGAGGTTGACGGTACTGAATTCGGGAATCCTGTTAATTATACTGCCCAAGACATTTCATTAAACACCGAATTCTTTGGTGTAGGAGCAACGTTCTATACAGCAGACAACCTCTTCTTTTCCCCTAACCTCGGCATAAGTAAAATTAATATCACTGATGATGATGGTTCGGAAATAAGTGATTCAGACCGAGGATTTGGTTTTTTGCTCAGAGCAGGCAAAGAATGGTGGGTTGGGGATCAATGGGGTCTGGGCTTTGCACTGTCTTACAGGGGAGCATTGGGTTCAACAGATATAGAACCCGATCTGGAGGAAGATTGGTCTTCAAATAACTTTTCTGTTTCATTTTCTGCGACCTTCAATTAGACAGCTATCATTTTTTGATATCACCGGACATGCTTTATCAGTGAGCTAAACATAGCTTTTCTTTTAGGGATTTTTACTTTAATTTCGCACAAAATTTTATAAAACAACTCTGTTTAAATCATCATTAAGAATGGCAAATAAAGGTAAAGTAACCCAGGTAATCGGTCCCGTTGTAGACGTGAGTTTCGGAATTGAAGGATCAAGACTTCCAAGAATTATGGACGCACTGAAAGTGACACGCCCGGACGGTACAGAGGTAATTTTAGAAGTACAACAACACCTGGGTGAAGATGCTGTTCGTACCGTTGCGATGGAAGGTACGGACGGATTAACGAGAGGAACCGATGTTGAAGATTTAGGAGCACCCATCAAAATGCCTACGGGGCACGCAATCAGAGGTCGACTTTTCAATGTAGTAGGAGGTGCTATTGACGGCATGGAAGAAGTAAATAACTCAAACGGACTTCCGATCCACAGACATGCTCCTCCATTTGAAGATTTATCCACTTCTACGGAGGTATTATTTACCGGTATTAAGGTAATCGATCTTATTGAGCCTTATGCTAAAGGAGGTAAGATTGGATTGTTCGGTGGCGCCGGTGTAGGTAAGACAGTACTTATCCAGGAACTAATTAATAATATTGCAAAAGGTCATGGCGGTCTTTCCGTATTTGCAGGAGTAGGAGAGCGAACAAGAGAGGGAAATGACCTTTTGAGAGAAATGATTGAGGCCGGCATCATAGATTACGGTGATGAGTTTAAAGCATCAATGGAAGCCGGAGGATGGGATTTGTCCAAAGTAGATCGGGAAAAGCTCAAAGATTCTAAAGCAACCTTTGTATTTGGACAGATGAATGAACCTCCGGGCGCAAGGGCAAGAGTAGCTCTTTCCGGCCTGACTGTCGCAGAACACTTTAGGGACGGAGATGGAGAAGGGAAAGGAAAAGACATCCTTTTCTTTGTGGACAATATTTTCCGATTTACTCAGGCAGGTTCTGAAGTATCGGCCCTTCTCGGGAGAATGCCTTCGGCGGTAGGTTACCAACCGACACTTGCTACTGAAATGGGACTTATGCAGGAGCGAATCACATCCACGAAAAAAGGGTCAATTACTTCGGTACAAGCTGTATATGTGCCTGCCGATGACTTGACTGACCCTGCTCCGGCAACAACATTCTCTCACCTGGATGCGACAACAGTACTTTCGAGAAAGATTGCTGAACTCGGTATTTATCCCGCAGTAGACCCATTGGATTCGACCTCAAGGATTCTAAGCGCAGATATCCTCGGTCAGGAGCACTATGACTGTGCACAACGGGTGAAGGAGATCCTTCAGAGATACAAGGAACTTCAGGATATCATTGCTATCCTTGGTATGGATGAACTTTCCGATGAGGACAAGCAGGTTGTACACAGAGCCAGAAGGGTTCAAAGATTCCTTTCCCAGCCGTTTCACGTTGCGGAACAGTTTACAGGTCTTCAGGGAGCATTGGTTGATATTAAAGATACCATTAAGGGATTCAATAGGATCATGGACGGTGAATTGGATCACCTTCCTGAAGCGGCCTTTAATCTTGTTGGGACAATCGAACAAGCGATGGAGAAGGGGGAGAAAATGATGGCAGAGGCAAACGCTTAATCGTATGTTCTTAGAGATTATAACTCCGGATGAAAAAGTGTTTGAGGGTGAAGTGATGTATGCCACTTTCCCGGGTGCAGACGGGGTATTCCAAATATTAAATAATCACGCTCCACTCGTGTCGATACTTGGAAAAGGTGATATTAAGTACCGGCAAGAGAAGGAAAAAGAAGTACATATCTTAGCAGAAGGAGGAGTAGTGGAAGTGAAGAATAATTCAGTAAATGTCCTTTTAGAGAAGATTTACAATGAATAGAAGATAAAATACGGATAGCAGGGATGGAAGCTAATTAGTAAAGTACAATTTTTGATTATTCGGCTGTTTGGCGAATCAACTTATTACGATAAGCATTGAAAATTCTGGATTTAGAGATAAAACCAACATACTTTCCATCGTCAATGACAGGTAGATTCCATGCTTGTGTTACCTCAAATTTACTCATAACAGATTGCATTTTTTCTTGAGTGCTCACACTTGCCGGGGGTTGATTCATTATTGTTCGGATTGTAATTGCCTTTCCGGTATCAGTATCAAACATCATTTCTCTAATGTCATCCAAAGTAACGATGCCTTTTAGCTCTCTCCGGTCGTTTACTACGGGGAAGATATTTCTTTTACTCTTTTTGACCAATTTTACCAAATCTTCTAATGTAGCATCCGGATCAATTACTAAAAGATCTTTTTCTATAATTTTCTTCAAGTCAATAAGGCTGAGAACGATTCTATCTTTATCATAAGGTATGAAATCTCCGGCCTCAATTAGCCCTTTCGTATATATGCTATGTTTTTCAAAATAGGAAATAGTACTAAATGAAATTGCGGAAACAAGCATTAATGGGACAAAAAGAACATATCCGCTTGTAATTTCGGCAATTAAAAAAATAGCCGTGAGAGGTGCATGAAGTACACCGCTCATGACACCACACATCCCTACAAGTGTAAAATTACTCGTGCTTAAAGTACTTCCGAATAATGTATTGGCAGTAGCTGAAAAAGCATATCCTGTGAGTCCTCCCATGAACAGGGAGGGGGCAAATATCCCTCCGCTGCCTCCCGCTCCAATGGTGAAAGCCGCAGCGATCGGTTTCACTAATAAGATCAACACTATGAACAGAATCACGGAAATAGTGTCATCGGAAAACCAGTAAAAGAAACCGTGAAGAAATATTTCTTCCGTAGTGCCGTTTAATAAGCTTTTTATGGTGGTATATCCTTCTCCGTACAATGGCGGAAATGTAAGTATGATAAGCGCCAGAGAAATACCCCCGATGCAGGTGCGTACAAAATCGTTCTTTATTTTTTGGATAGACCCCTCAAATAAGTACATCATTCTGGTAAAGTAGAGAGATACGATTCCACAAATTGCTGCAAAGACTAAGTAGTATCCGGTCTCTTTCGCCTGAAACGAATCGGTTAGTTTGAAACTAAACAATATATCATCTCCCAACAGCACTAACGAAACCAGTTGTCCACATACTGAGGCAAGGAGCAGCGGAATGAACCTGCTGATTACCACTTCCGTTAGAATGACTTCCATTGCGAAGATGACACCGGTCACCGGAGAGTTAAAGATGGCTGAGATAGCTCCTGCTGCACCACACCCTAAAAGAAGGGTCCTTTGTTTATAACTTAGGTGAAACAGTCTTGCCAGGTTAGACCCAATTGCCGACCCCGTAACAACAATGGGAGCCTCTAAACCAACAGACCCTCCAAAACCAACGGTAATGGCACTGGTAACCATTCTCGAATACATTCCGGTTTTCCGAATGATACTGGAGTTTTTGGAAATCGCATATAGAATTTGAGTGATACCGTGACCCAGTTTTTCTCTGAAAAGGTATTTGGAAATAATGACTGTCAGGATGATACCAATAAACGGATAAACGAGGTATAAGTAATTAAAACCGAAAAGATTCAGGCTTATCTCAAGGTACTTCATTAGTTCATGCACAGCACTTTTTAAGATAACGGCTGCGAGTCCGGAGAAGACCCCTATTAAGCCTGCTATGATCAACAAAAAATTGTTATCACTGATGTTTTTCATTCTCCACACCAGAAATTTGACAATCAGACGGCCGGTTTTTGATGATTTTTGAGCCATTATAAAGGTAAATCAGATCACCACTGCATTCTTTTTTGATAAAGCCTTTTCTATGAAATCGAAAGTTGAAAGCACTTCCGGTTTTCCATTAACTACTGCAACATTGTGTTCAAAATGAGCAGATGGTTTTTTATCTGCCGTGGCAATTGTCCAACCATCGTCAAGTTGTATCACGCCTCGTGCACCCATATTGATCATAGGCTCGATGGCAACTACCAATCCCTCCTGAATTTTACTTCCTTTGCCTCTTTTCCCAAAGTTTGGAACCTCAGGAGATTCGTGCATTTTCTTTCCAAGTCCATGGCCAACCAATTCCCGTACCACTCCGTATCCATGCTTTTCGGCGTGCTGCTGAATGACAAAACCCACATCTCCAATCCTATTTCCGGCAACTAATTGAGCGATTCCCAGATCAAGACACTCTTTGGTTACTTTCAGTAATTGCTTTACTTCTTGCTTTATTTCCCCGACAGCAAATGTGTAAGCGTGATCTCCGTAGAACTCATTTTTTAAAACGCCGATATCAACTCCGACTATATCACCTTCTTCCAATGGTTGATCGGTGGGAACACCATGAACGACCTGCTCATTGACCGAGGTGATAATGGAATTCGGATAGTCATACAAACCCAGAAATCCGGGAACAGCCCCATGATCTCTCATAAATTCGTCTGCTTTTTTGTCCAGTTGAAGAGGGGTAATGCCAGGCTCTATTAACTCAGCCATCAGTCCGAGTGTTCTTGAGACAATCCGGGCACTTTCTCTTATGAAGTCTATCTCCCGGGCTGTTTTGTACTTGATCATAGTGCGCAAAAGTACAAACAATAACCCCGTAACGCTGAACAATAACCCCGTAACGCTCAAGGATAACCCCGTAATGCTCAAGAATAACCCCGTAACGCTCAACAATAACCCCGGAACGTGCTGCAAGAACCCCCCGAAGAATCTGCGTCCATCTGCGCCATTAGCGGGAGAAGAATATAAAGAGGAATCCACAAGCCGGACAGGCAAGAGCAGCAACCCTCAAGGTTTAAGTAAACAACTCCCTTTTGGAAAGTTTCCACCTTTCCAAAAGTTGCTTAGCAGGATGCTGATATCCCTCTCTAAAAAAAATACCTCTATAAAAATAATAAAAATGGTATATTTACACATAGCAAAAATTACTACATATAAGTGTACGACTGCCCTTAATTATTATGAATACCATAGAAATATTAAATCGGCTTGAAGGGGTGAGGTTCACTCCCGAACAAGCTCGTGTCATCAGTGAAATTTTTGAAGATCATCATACGCAGATAGCGACAAGGGACGATATGAAAATCCTCCGGGAGGAGCTAAAAAATACGGTTACTAAGGATGAATTAAAAGCTTTATGGGAAGAGCTAAAAGTCATGCGGGAGGATTTTAAACACATGGCTACTAAGGATGAATTAAAAGCTTTATGGGAAGAGCTAAAAGCCATGCGGGAGGATTTTAAACACATGGCTACTAAGGATGAGTTAAAAGCCATGCGGGAGGATTTTAAATACATGGTCACTAAAGATGAATTGCATGCGGGCATTGCTAGAGCCAAGTACGATTTGGTGCGGTGGATTGTTGGTGCGGTCATCGCGAATGGGCTGATTGCGACACTTTTGAAATTCTTTGCGTAACCTTATCCTTACGACAGCACCACAGCAACCTCCAAGGTTTCCCAACACCTTGAAGGTTTAACCAACGAGACGACAGCAACACAGCAACCCTCAAGGCTTAAGTAAACAACTCCCTTTTGGAAAGTTTCCAACCTTTCCAAAAGTTCCCTGTCCATCCTAAAATCAAGTAAATCCTGTTCAAGACCACCACCATAGCAACCTCCAAGGTTTCCCAACACCTTGGAGGTTTAACCAACGAGACGACAGCACCACAAAAAAAACCTCCAAGGTTTCCTAAAACCTTGGAGGTTTTAAAAAAGATTAAATAACTTTTGGATGTTTAAAAAATCAAATGATACATTTGCACAATGACATGATACAAAATGTATGAATATTGTCTACGAAATCAATTGGATAATCTTTAAATTACATAGACATGCTTATTCTCGAATTTACTAAAACAAAACAAAACAAAACAAAACAAAACAAAACAAAACAAAACAAAACAAAACAAAATTCCAGCGGTCATGAGTCGCGTGCTAATCATTCTGGTGGGATGTCTGGCAGGCAGCACAGTCGCTGCTCAGGACTTGGAGCCTGATTTTGCCCGATATATCGGCGATACGGGTAATGATCAGGGCTTTGGCGTAGCCGCCGACAGTGAGGGTAACGTGTGGGCTACGGGCTTTTTCCATGGCAGCATTGACATTGACAGAGACGGCAGCAATGATTTGACGAGTAAAGGTGGCAGAGACAGCTATATCACAAAGTTTGACCGCAACAGGAATTTGCTTGCCGCTTTCACTATCGGCAGCAGCGGCGATGATCAGGGCAACAGCATAGCCACCGACAGTGACGGTAATGCGTGGGCGATAGGCTATTTTCAGGGCAGCATTGACATGGACGGAGACGGCACCAATGAGTTGACGAGCAAGGGCGAGCGGGACGGCTACGTCATCAAATTCGACAGCGACGGAAGTTTGCTTGCGGCCTTCAATATCGGAGGCAGCAGTGATGACCGCGGCATAGGCATTGTCGCCGACGGTGAGGGTAACGTGTGGACCACGGGCTTTTTCCAGGGCAGCATTGACATGGACGGAGACGGCACCAACGAGCTGACGAGTAAGGGCGATCGGGACAGCTACGTCATCAAATTCGACCGCAACGGAAGTTTGCTCAAAGCCCTCACTATCGGCGGCAGCGGTGATGACCGGGGCATAGCCATCGCTGCCGAAGGCAATGGCAATGTGTGGGTTACCGGACGTTTTCAAGAGAGCATTGACATTGACGGAGACGGCACCAACGATTTGACCGGTAAGGGCGGTAATGATGGTTATGTAGTCCGATTCGACCGCAACGGGAATTTGCTTGCCGCCTTCACTATCGGAGGCAGCGGCGATGACCGGGGCATAGGTATCGCCGCCGACAGCAACGGAAATGCATGGGCTACGGGCTTTTTCCATGGCAGCATTGACATGGACGGAGACGGCAGCAATGAACTGACGAGTAATGGCGGCAGCGACAGCTATGTAGCCAAGTTCGGCAGCAATGGAGACTTGCGCTTTGCCTTCAATATCGGCAGCAGCGATAATGACGGGGGCTCAGGCATCACTGTCGACAGCCATGGTCATGCGTGGGCGGTAGGTCATTTCAAGGGCGGCATTGACCTCGACGGAGACGGCAGCAATGAGTTGACCGCTCCTGTTTCTTTCCCTTCACTAGGCACCAATGTCGATGGATATGTAGTCCGGTTCGGCAGCAACGGGGACTTGCGCTTTGCCTTATCTGTTGGCGAAATAGCTATAGATAATGTTTTTAATACGAATAGCAGAGTCAATGACATCGTCACCGACAGCACCGGGGAGACCTGGTGGATTACAGGATCTTTCGGGTGGTTTCTAAGATTTAAAGTGCCGGGAGACGCTGAGCGGATCCTTGTTACTGATAATAGCTTTAAGAATAGTAATAATAGCTATGTAGTCAAATTTTCTAATGCGGCTCCCACCGGCCTCAGCCTCCGCAGCAGCAACCTTAGTGAAAACGTCACAGCCAACACGGCTGTCGGCACTTTCACAACCACCGACCCCGATACGGGGGATACCTTTACCTACGAGTTGGCAGATGGTACGGGAGCTACGGATAATGCTGCCTTCACCATTGCCGGAGACGCACTGCAAATCAACAGCTCCCCGGACTACGAAACGAAGTCGCGTTACGACATCCGTGTGAGCACTACCGATACGTGGGGAAATAGTTACTCGGAAAGTTTCACCATTACCGTTACCAACGTGAACGAAGCCCCGACGGACATTGAACTTGACAACAAGAGCATCAATGAAAACGTCACAGCCAACACGGCTGTCGGCACTTTCACCACCACCGACCCCGATACGGGGGATACCTTTACCTACGAGTTGGCAGACGGTACGGGAGATACGGATAATGCTGCCTTCACCATTGCCGGAGACGCACTGCAAATCATCAGTTCCCCCGACTTTGAAACGCAGTCGAGTTACGACATCCGAGTTCAAACTACCGATGCGGGGGGAAATAGTTACTCGGAAAGTTTCACCGTTACGGTTACTAATGTAAACGAAGCCCCGACGGACATTGAACTTGACAACAAGAGCATCAATGAAAACGTCGCAGCCAACACTGTCGTCGGCACTTTCACCACCACCGACCCCGATACGGGGGATACCTTTACCTACGAGTTGGCAGACGGTACGGGAGATGCGGATAACACTGCCTTCACCATTGTCGGGAACCAACTGCAAATCAACAGCTCCCCGGACTACGAAACGAAGTCGCGTTACGACATCCGAGTTCAAACTACCGATGCGGGAGGAGAGAGTTACTCGGAAAGTTTCACCGTTACGGTTACTAATGTAAACGAAGCCCCGACGCTTACCGTTGATGTTACCAATGTTTCCTTAGCGGACGGCACTTCCTCAGGTACCGTCGTTGCAACAGTTACGGGTGCGGATGAAGATGTAGGGGATGCCTCCAATTTAATTTATTCCATTGTGTCAGGAGATGCTCACAGTGATTTTGCTATCGACTCCGGTACGGGAGTCATTACCGTAGCCAAAGCACTTTCCCGCATGAGAACGGCGATGTACACGCTTGAGGTACAGGCTGCTGATGCCGGAGGAAAGACAGGCACTATTGAGATCACCGTTAGAGTCAATGCTCCGGGTAACACCGATCCGACCGTCACCGCCGGTCAAACCTTCTCGGTAGCGGAGAACTCCACGTCCGGGACGGCGGTCGGCACGGTTGCAGGTACAGATGCCGATACCGGTGATAATTTAACTTATCGGATTACCGGCGGCAATGCCGGCAATGTTTTCTCCCTCGCCGGCAGCGGTGAAATTACCACTGCGGGAACCCTTAACCATGAGGGCACGGGGAGTTATACGCTGACGGTACGGGTTAGTGACGGGAATGGAGGGACAGGCACCGGTGAGGTCACCATTAATATTACCGATGTGAACGAAGCCCCTGCGTTTGCCATGCGTACATATTCGCAGAACGTGGCAGAAAATACCGCTGCAAATACGGCGGTAGTGACGGTGAGCGCAACGGATGAAGACGATACCGACACCCCGACTTATGAAATCACCTCAGGCAATACCGGCGATGTTTTCGCAATAGATGTAAGGTCGGGACAAATTACCATCGCAGCAGGAAAAAGCCTTGACCATGAAGGCATGGGGAGTTACACCCTTACCGTAACCGCCCGAGATGATGCAGACACTCCGCTGACAGATGAGGCCACGGTCACCCTTACGGTTGATGATGTGAACGAAGCCCCCGAGTTTGGTAATGCTGCTTATATGCAGAACGTGGCAGAAAATACCGCTGTAGATGCGGTGGTGGTGACGGTGAGCGCAACGGATGAAGACGATACCGACACCCCGACTTATGAAATCACCTCAGGTAATACCAACAATGATTTTAAAATCAATGCAAACACAGGAGTCATTGCCGTAGCAAAAGCCCTTACCGGCAAGGTTGGGAACAGATATACCCTCACCGTAAGCGCCCGTGATGATGCAGACACTCCGCTGACCGCCGAGGCCACGGTCACCCTTACGGTTACCGATGTAAATGACAACGATCCGGTGATTACCTCCGATAACGCAAAAAGCGTAGCAGAGAATACCACCACAGTACTGACCGTCACCGCCACCGATGCGGATGCCAACACAACCCTCACCTACTCCGTCAGTGGAGGAGCAGACGAAGATAGTTTCAGCATTGATGACCGCAGCGGGGCTTTGACTTTCAATACGCCCCCTGATTTTGAAGCCCCGAGCAGTAATGCCGGTAATAATACCTACGTTGTGCAAGTAACGGCAAATGATGGGACGAGAGACAGCAGTCCGCAGACCATTACCGTTACGGTTACCGGTGTAAATGACAACGCTCCGGTGATTACCTCCGATAACGCAAAAAGCGTAGCAGAGAATACCACCACAGTACTGACCGTCACCGCCACCGATGCGGATGCGAACACAACCCTCACCTACTCCGTCAGCGGAGGATCGGACAGGAGCAGTTTTGGCATTGACCAAAATAGCGGTGCTTTGATGTTCAATACGGCTCCTGATTTTGAAGCAAAGGGCAGTGCTGCCGGTAATAATACCTACGTTGTGCAAGTAACGGCAAATGACGGGACGAGAGACAGCAGTCCGCAGACCATTACCGTTACAGTCACCGATGACCCGAATGATGATGTGTTGGGTGTTCCGTCTGCCGAGGGTGTAGTCCTCTACCCGAATCCGGCCTCCGGTCACTTCAGACTGACAGGTATTTCGGGGCAGTTGAGTGAAGTGACACTCATTGGCACGGAGGGCAAAGCAGTCAGGAGCTACCCCGTCTCAAAGTCCGGATTGTACGATCTTTCAGGGTTGAATGAGGGTCTCTTTTTCGTTTTCACTGAAGGAGACGGAGGACGCAAGGCTGTGGGCAGGATTGTGATAAGGAAGTGAGAAAGCACCAATAAAACATAAACAAAGCCCCGGCATCTCTGTCGGGGCTTATCAATCACCCTAAAACGGACAAACACAGATCAACCCTCCGCTGCACCCGGAAGTTATTTTAAACCTTCAAGGTTTTCAAAACCTTGAAGGTTTCTCTAATCATTATCAACAAGAGATTCTTTTTTTCATCAAAATACGTCTGCGTCCGTCAGCGAAAGCTGCGGGAGAGTGGAGAGCCTGTCACAAGGTGTTCCGTCCTTAAAAAACAAAAGTGAATGCTTCGCCAAATCAGAGAGGACTGCTGCGATGCTATCGTCGTTATTTTAAACCTTCAAGGTTGCTTTCACGGAACTATTTTCGAGTTAACATTTAATTTTTCAATATTTTTTTAATTCGTACCGTAACATTTGAATTTGTTTGTATATTTGCCCAACATGATTGTATAATTTAAGTTAAACGATAGAGGGAAGATCCAATTACGGGTCTTTCCTTTTTTTATGTCCTTACCTCCTAAGTGTAGTTTGTAACTGCACGTTGCCCGGAGTATCGTATTAAACCTTAAAGGTTTTAGCTGACAACAACACCTAACGAATCTGCGGGAGAAAAGAACGCAATCGTAACCCGAATCGGTTATCATGCGGATTTTAAAAAGAAATAATCCATTAAGTATCAGGGGGTAACCATACCGTTCAATTGTTACCTTTCTTGTAATTGTACTTACCGGAAAACCTGCAAGGTTGATGTAACCTCCTGTTAAGTGGTTTACCAAATTTAACGAGGTAAACTCAAAACTTTATGCTCAAGCCTACATCCGTGAAGGATTAAAGGAGGAGCCCTTGCAGGTTTTATTCACCGGTTCTTCCTCATTACATTAACACCGGGTTAAACTACAATTTATCATTTTTTACCTACGGACTCCAGTACTTCTTTCATCGGCACTCTCCGGCCGTCTTTGTATGAAACGACCCAGGCATCTTTCACCCCCATCTCTCTCAGGTATTTTTTGAATTTGTCCGCTTGATAATAATCTCTGAAAACCCCTATGGTATATTTCCGAAGGTCATCTGCACCTTCTGCACTGAAGTTTGGAGAATTATCGTACTGCCTGAGATCTTTTTCCCTAAACGCTCCTAACTGCACCTTAAAAACGACTCCTTTATTTTCATCAATACTGCCTCCCGTATTGGCAGAAGCAACATTTTGTGCTTTTAGCTGAGTCTGTGCTTGAGCTAATTCTTCCTTTAAATCGCCAACCTGTTGTTGATATGCAGCGATTTGCTGATCTTTCTCTGCTACTCTATCATCCACATTGTTTACTTCCGTTTTAAGGCTGGTAACCTGTCCTTTTAAAGACTTGTTTTCATCAAGAAGCTGCTTATACTGTGCCGGTTGAAGCTTTTTGATGCGCTTTTTCCACTCCTTTTCTTCTTTCTTGCTCATCTGAGCAGCAGCATTAAATGCGGCTCCCGAGCAAAGGATAATTGTAATTAATAATATTGATTTCTTCATAATATGAATTTTGATTGTGTAATTAATGTTACTAAAGTACAAAAACTCTGAAAACTACATAGTTCAATTTATTTTTTTAATGAACCAATCATATCCTTCGGTTTTATCCATTCCGTAAATTGCTTATTTGTAACAAGCCCCAATTCGATTGCTGCTTTCCTCAGGGTGGTGCCTTCTTTGTGTGCTTTTTTCGCAATCTTCGCTGCATTCTCATAACCAATATGCGTGTTAAGTGCAGTAACCAGCATTAAAGAGTTCTCTAATTTTTCCCGGATTACTTCATGGTTCGGTTCAATGCCGACAGCACAGTTATCATTAAAGGATTCACAAGCATCTCCGATCAATCTTGCAGAGTTAAGAAGATTGAAGATCATCATTGGTTTGAATACGTTTAACTCAAAGTGGCCGGAAGCTCCACCTGTCGAAACAGCCACGTCGTTTCCAATTACCTGAGCACATACCATTGTTAATGCTTCGCACTGAGTGGGGTTAACTTTCCCCGGCATGATAGAAGATCCCGGTTCATTTTCCGGAATCAAGATTTCCCCGATTCCGCTTCTGGGCCCTGAGCAAAGCATGCGAATGTCATTACCGATCTTCATCAAACTGACAGCTAATTGTTTTAAGGCACCGTGAGCCTCTACTATCGCATCGTGAGCGGCAAGTGCTTCAAATTTGTTTGCGGCGGTTTTTAGCGGGAGTCCTGAATTTTTAGCAATTTTTTTCGCAACTAATTCCGCGTATCCCTCCGGTGTGTTTAAGCCGGTTCCTACCGCAGTACCACCTAAAGCAAGTTCGGAGAGGTGTTCTAAAGTGTTGTTCAGGGCCTTTAAACCATGATTTAGCTGCGAAACGTAACCCGAAAACTCTTGCCCCAGACTTAATGGCGTAGCATCCATAAAGTGGGTTCGGCCGATTTTCACAACATCCATGAAAGCTTCTGATTTCCTGAGAAGCGTATTTCTAAGCTTGGTCAATTTTGGAATGGTATGATCTACCATTATCTTGTATCCGGCAATGTGCATTGCTGTCGGGAAGGTGTCATTGGAGCTTTGACTTTTATTTACATCGTCGTTTGGATGAATGATTTTTTTGTCATCAGTAAGCGATCCGCCGTTCAAAACATGCGCTCGATTAGCAATCACTTCGTTACTGTTCATGTTGGATTGCGTACCGGAACCCGTTTGCCAAACCACTAGTGGGAATTGGTCGTCAAGTTCTCCGTTTAGCATTTCTTCACATACTTTTCCGATCAAATCAGCCTTCTCTTTCGGTAATACACCAAGTTCCATGTTGGTCTCGGCAGCTGATTTCTTCAGGATGGCAAAAGCACGGATAATTTCAATGGGCATTTGATTTTTTTCACCTCCAATCTTGAAATTATCCTTTGATCGCTGGGTTTGAGCACCCCAGTATCTGTCGGCGGGAACCTTTACCTCGCCCATGGTATCATGTTCTATGCGGTATTCCATTCGTGTAAGTTATTTATTGCTGCAAATCTAATCATGAGAATGGCAGGAATTGAGGTTGATTTTGGTAATTCAAAAATCCCATCATACCTTTGTTTAGAATTATTCTAAATAAATGACAACCCGTGTATTTCTGGCAGATTTTCAATTTTTAACCCGAAAAGGCATGTCTGCCCTGATTAAATCCATTCCCGGATTTGAAATGTCACTTGAAATTGATGATGTGCAGGGGCTTCAATCGGAAATAAAAAAATCGACTCCTGACTTGATTGTTTTAGACTTGGACGGAAAGGAAAAAGAACTGGTTCCTCAGATAGAGGAAATCAAACGAAAGGAAAAAAATACCTCTTTTCTGGTCATCTCAAATATTCAAAGCAGAGAATCAATTAAAAGGCTTTTAAATGCCGGAATTAAAGGTATCCTTACTAAAAACTGTAGCGAAGAGGAAATTACCAATGGATTGATAGCAGTATCCAAAGGCCGTCGATTTTTCTGTAATACCATTTTGGAATTGGTGATTCAAGGAGAGACAGAGGAAAAGGATTGTGAGCCGACAGATTTATCTGCCAGAGAGTTTGAAGTTTTAGCATTGATCACAAAAGGAATGACTACCGCTGCTATCGCTGATCAACTGTATCTTTCTGTTCATACAATTAATTCTCATAGAAAGAATATGCTGAAAAAACTGGGGTTAAGCTCACCAACCGAACTGGTCGTCTACGCATTGGAAAGTGGCTTGATTAAGAAATAATCCCTATTTCTAGCTATTCATTCACTATATCTAGTGATATGAAAATTCCTGATTACTAGCGATTGTGAGGTTTTATCCGGGAAGTCAATTTTGCATTGTTTAGAAATATTCTAAATAGTAATTTATAATGCATTTTCAATCGTTTAAAATGACAAAAACAACGAATAAAATATTTGCCTTGATTATTGGAGGCTTCACTGTATTCACGGGGTGTGGTGATGATGATGAAGATAATCCTGTTTCTATTAACGCACCGGAGACTTACAGTTTCACAAGAGATGGACAATCGACGGTCTCTTTCAGCGGACAAACCACACGAATAAAAATGGCGGAGGAAATTATTACTGCTTTGAAAACCGAAACACTTTCTGAAGTACGAATTGATGCAATGTTTGCTCATAAAAAGGGTGCTGAAGATTTTGATAATGCAACTTTAAACGCCTCGGATAAAAGTGTCAGAAGCAAAACGGCTGCTTCGTCAGACTTTTTCTCGGCAAATACAACTGAAGCAGCTGCAATCAAGGAAGAATTTGACAGTTGGATTGCCGGTCAGGTTAAAGAAGTATTCCCCAATTGGGAAACGGAAGCAGCTGCCGGTCAGCCGGGATTTATTCAGGAAGCAGGCGGCGGATCCAAGCGATACGTTAATGCTAAAGGTTTGGAATTGAATCAGGCGTTCAATAAAGGATTGATTGGAGCACTGATGGTAGATCAGATGGTAAATAATTATGTAAGCACCTCTGTTCTGGACGCAGGAACAAATAGAGAAGACAATGATGCCGGGACACTTGCCGAAGGGAAAAATTACACAAATATGGAGCATAAGTGGGACGAGGCATACGGATATGCCTACGGCACTTCGGCGAACCCGGCAGACCCCAATCGAACGATAGGATCTGATGATAGCTTTTTGAATAAATACATCGGCAGAGTTGAGGGTGATGAAGATTTTGAAGGAATTGCTGATGAAATCTATCAGGCATTCAAATTGGGAAGAGCAGCGATTGTGGCCGGAGACTACGCTGCCAGGGATGCACAAGCGGATATTATCAGAGAGAAAGTTTCCGAGGTAGTCGCTGTCCGGGCCGTTTACTACTTACAACAAGGTAAGGCAGGACTTGAAGCAAGTACCATTGACCGTGCTTCTGTTTTTCATGACCTGTCTGAAGGTTATGGATTTATCTATAGCCTTCAGTTCACCAGAAAACCGGGAAGCAAATCACCCTATTTTTCAAACTCGAAAGTTAAAGATATGCTTGAAAGATTGATGGGTGACGGTAACAACGGCTTATGGGATATAACGCCGGCTACACTGGATAAAATTTCAAGTGAAATTGCGGCTCCGTTTTCATTCACGGTAGATGAGGCAGGGAGCTAATTTAAAAATAAATAATTGAACTGCGGGGATGATTTAACCACCCCTTTTTAGACTTAAAGAAGAAGTTGATGGAGAAGTTGAATTCGTTTTTTGTTATCTGTTTTGCGATTACGATGACTGTCTTGGTAAGCTGTTCTGAAGATGATCCGGATGAAAGCCCTGATAATTTTGATCGGCAGAAAATGCTTGCAAATTGGGCAGATAATTTTATTATTCCCGGGTACCGGTCTTATGTCGCCGGTCTGTCCCAGCTGGATCGGGATGTCCGTTTATTCACTGCTTCCCCCTCCAAAGAAACACTGGCTATAGTGAGATCATCCTGGCTCACTGCAAATCTTGTCTGGCAGAAGGTAGGAATGTATGAAATTGGGAAAGCTGAGGAAATCACACTGATCAACTTTACCAATATATACCCAACAGCCACAGCAGACTTAGAGGCTGCCGTTGCATCCGGTTCTTATGATCTCACCTCTGTAAATAAGCAAGATGAACAAGGTCTTCCAGCCATTGAGTACTTAATTTATGGTGTAAGAAATTCGGATGAAGAAATCATCTCCCTTTTTGCAAATGTTAATTATCGGACATTTCTAAAAGACCTGAGCACGAGGTTAAAAATGCTGGCTGAGACTGTGTTGTCAGATTGGGAAAATGGTTATCGAGATGCCTTCGTTGACAATGATGGTTCCGAGACAACCTCATCGGTAAATAAGTTAGTGAATGATTACATTTTCTATTATGAAAAACATCTGCGTGCAGGAAAGATTGGCATTCCGGCAGGTGTATTCTCAAGAAGCGAGCTGCCGGAGAAAGTAGAAGGTTTGTACAGCGGCACCTCAAAAGTACTGTTTGATGCCGCCTTACAGGCTATGGTTGATTTTTTCAACGGAGCGGATGGTGAGAGTCTGGCGACTTATCTTCAATTCTTAAATACAGTAGCTAAAGGTGAAGATTTGGCACAGGCTGTCAATGTTCAGTTTGAGGCTGTGGAAGAAAAGGCTTCCGGCCTTTCCGATAACTTTAATAAACAGATAGCATCAAATAACTCATTGATGCTGGAAACTTACGATGAACTCCAAAAGAATGTAGTGAATCTAAAAGTGGACATGCTGCAAGCTCTTAACATTAGGGTAGACTTTGTAGATGCAGACGGAGATTAGGTTGTGGAAGTGGTATCGTGGATAAGGTGCGAAAGAAAGGCTGCCCCTCTGGCAGTATTTCGCATTTTCTTTGGCATTATGATGTGCTTAAGCATCATACGTTTTTGGGCGAATGGGTGGATTCGAAAACTTTACATTGAACCTGCATTCTTCTTTTCCTACTATGGCTTTGAATGGGTCAAGCCCCCGGGCTCATTTACTTACCTCCTCTTCGTCATTTGCGGGCTGGCCGCATTGGCAGTAGCGATAGGATTTAAGTACAGACTGTCCATAGCCGTATTCTTTCTTAGTTTCACCTATATCGAGCTAATGGATAAAACTACTTATTTGAACCACTACTATTTCATTAGTATTTTAAGTTTTTTGATGATTTTCCTACCGGCAGCCGGTCATTTTTCATGGGATTCGAGAAGACGGAACACTGAGCACATTCCGGCATGGACGACAGACAGCATTAAGCTACTTCTATCCATTGTTTATTGCTATGCGGGCCTTGCAAAATTGAATTCTGACTGGCTGTTCAGGGCAATGCCGTTAAAGATTTGGCTTCCCGGAAAATACGATATTCCGTTTTTAGGAGATTTCCTGCACAATGAATGGGTAATTTATGCCTTTAGCTGGGGAGGTGCAATCTATGACCTCACGATTCCCTTTTTACTCCTTTGGAAAAGGAGCAGAGTATTTGCTTTTGTACTGGTCGTTGTTTTTCATTTGCTGACAAGCGTTTTGTTCCCTATTGGCATGTTCCCTTATATCATGATTGTGAGTGCGTTGATATTCTTCGATGCGGACTTTCATGAAAAGATCATTGCCTTCTTCAAAAAACTGCTTCGAATAAACTACTTGCCGTCTCCTACTTTAAAGGTCACCACTCCTAAGTGGAGCTTGATAATACTTTTTATTTTTTTCAGTATTCAGTTAATGTTTCCGTGGCGTTACCTATGCTATCCCGGTGAGCTTTTCTGGACGGAGGAGGGGTTTCGATTTTCCTGGCGGGTGATGTTGGTGGAAAAAGCGGGATATGCGAATTTTAAAATTGTTGATCGAACCAACGATGAGATTTTCTACATTGACAATAGCGATTTTCTTACCCCCTTTCAGGAAAAGCAGATGGCGTTTCAGCCTGACTTCATTTTGGAATACGCCCACTATCTTCGCAATCACTTTGGCAAACAGGGAAAAGAAGTGGAGGTGTATGTGGAAAGCTATGTGGCGTTGAATGGCAGAAGAAGTCAGCCTTTTATTAATCCTTCGGTTGATTTAACGAAAGTGAAAGAATCATTTGCCCGTAAAAAATGGATTTTACCATTCAACGATGAAATCAAAGGGATTTAAAGTTTTCTTTTTGGGCCTTTTGACGGTGAAATCGCTGACTGCACAACTGACCTTATCAGGCACTATTATTGATGCTGATTCCGGTGGTCCAATCAAAGGAGCGGAAGTTTACGACAGGAACTCCCGTCAGCTGGCTGCAACAAATGATGACGGGTTCTTTCGCCTGGTGAATCTTCAGGAAGGTCTTCACCAAATTGTCATCATGTCTTTGGAATACGAGAGCCTGGAGCGGGAGTTAAATCTTTCGGAAGACAAGGAAATCACAATACCTATGGAAGAATTTCAACAGGAACTTTCCGAAGTGGTTGTAAGCAGAAAGAGAGAGGAAATATTTGCTTTGAGCCGATTAAGGCACGTAGAGGGAACTGCAATTTATGCCGGCAAAAAATCTGAAGTAGTGCTCTTGGATCAAATGGTAGGCAATATCGCTGCCAACAATGCAAGACAGATCTACTCACAGGTAGTTGGATTGAATATTTACGAGAGTATTGACGCAGGACTTCAGCTAAACATTGGAGGAAGAGGGCTGGATCCTAACAGAACTTCCAACTTCAATACACGTCAAAATGGGTACGATATTAGTGCTGATGTACTTGGTTATCCCGAAAGCTATTACACTCCTCCGGCAGAGGCTTTAAGTGAAATTCAGATAGTTCGCGGAGCTGCCTCTTTGCAATACGGAACTCAGTTTGGAGGCTTAATTAATTTCAAGATGAAATCACCTTCCGACAGGCCGATAGAGTTAATATCCAGGCAGTCAGCGGGCTCTTTTGGCTTGTTCAACACCTTTAATGCTTTGAGCGGAACATTAGGGAGGAGTTCTTATTACACTTATTTCAATTATAAAAGAGGTGACGGCTTCCGTCCGAACTCAGCCTTTGATGCGAAGAATTTTTTTGGAAATTTTCGCCATAATTTATCGGGAAGAACCTCGGCGATATTTGAGTTTACCTCACTCAATTATTTGGTTCAACAGCCTGGCGGTCTTACCGACTTTCTGTTCAATTCAGATGCTGCATACACGATAAGCAATCGCTCCAGAAATTGGTTTGAAGTGGACTGGAAGCTGACAACTCTCAAGCTAGAGCATGGACTCTCGGATCGTTCCGACCTGAGCATTCAGTTCTTTAGCTTAAATGCAGCTCGAAATGCGCTTGGTTTTAGGGGAGACCCGAAGGAATTAAATGCGAATCCGATTCTCCGGAAAGATGAAAAGAACACAGATGGAAGTTTCTTTTTTTCAAGAGATCTAATCAAGGGGAAATTTCAAAATTGGGGTGTTGAAACAAGATACCTTACAAGGTATTCCTTAGGCACTAAAAATGCCTTTTTTTTGCTGGGAGCTAAGTATTATAGAGCGAATAACTCAGAAATGCAAGGACCGGGAAGTCGTGGATCGGATGCCGATTTTGACTTCAGGTTAAACGAAAATCCGGACTACATCAATCAATCGGACTTTGAATTTCCAAACAGGAACCTGGCTATATTTGGTGAGCATATTTTTTTTATCAATGACAGGCTGTCCGTCACACCGGGCTTTCGATATGAGTTTATCAAAACAGCAAGCAAAGGAATTTACAATGATGAAAATCTCGATCTGGCCGGAAATGTCCAGCCTCTGGGCGATACCACTGATAACAGAACATTTGACCGCTCCTTTGTTCTATTGGGAATAGGGATTAGTTATGATTTCTCTTCCAATGCGGAGATGTATCTGAATGTTTCCGAAAACTACCGATCGGTGACATTTAGCGATATTAGGGTAACCAACCCCGCCTTTGTAGTAGACCCGGACATTAGTGATGAAAGAGGCTATACGTTTGATATTGGTTTAAGAGGAAAATGGAAAGAGAAGATTTCTTATGATGTAGGATTGTATGGGCTATTGTATGACGACCGAATTGGGATCATTTTGGATGACAGGGCGAATAGGGTCAGGTCAAATATCGGAACGGCATTAATTGCGGGATTAGAATTTTTCGCTGACTGGAATCTGGCTAAATCAATCGGAATGGCAGAAAACCATAAACTCAACTGGTTTGTCAATTCAGCATGGACTGAATCACAATATTTATCTTCCGATGAGAACAATGTAGAGGGTAAGCGTGTAGAGTTCATCCCAAACGTCAATCTGAAAACGGGACTATCATTTGGTTACAAAAATTTGCTCGGCAGTTTGCAATTCACTTATCTTTCCGAACAATACACGGATGTCGAAAACGCTCCGATTCCCGATGATAATGACAATAGAAATGGAATTATTGGAGAAATACCAGGCTATCAGGTAATAGACCTGTCCTTTTCCTATTCTTTCAAATGGCTAAAACTGGAAACGGGAATAAATAATTTGTTAGATGAAAAGTATTTTACAAGAAGAGCAACGGGTTATCCGGGTCCCGGAATCATACCCTCCGAACCGAGGAGTCATTATTTGACACTGGAAATAAAGCTGCCCGAGTAGGAGTTGGCTTGCTGCCCACAAAGTAAAACAGATAGCTGCTAATCGGATCATGAGAGTACCGTCCCGAATGGCATGCCGCAAGAGGAAAGGGGCTTCCCGGAAAGCTGATTTCTTTTTAACACTAACAATGTAAGGGAGATAAACGGTGTAAATAATTTAACATCCTAAACGGGTATGTGACCGACCCCAAACATACGACCGATAACACGAAAATCTAACCTCTCTAAGTAAAGCCATAGGACTTGTTTTTTCACGGATTCGAACCTTGCGGTTTTATTTACGCATTACCGTATAGTCATACCCACAACTTTTAAAGCCGTGAAGTTACCTTCCGTTTGGGATGCCTCTTTTAATTTTATTAAGCAGGTTTACATTTCAGATTATTTATAAAAATATATAAAATTGTATTTTAAGGATAAAATTAAAAATATTTTAAAAAAAAATGCCATATACAAATGTATGTTTAATCAACAATACTATATTTGTAATGTTACCGTAAAGACGGTAACGTATATATGCCCGTAATTTTTATCTTTATGCTTCTGACATTTTTCAGAGGGTTTTATGCAGGTGTATCAAAGACCAGAATTTAATTATTGCGAAAAATTGCTGTAAACTTAAATTCAAACAAAAAGAAAATGTATAATTTTAACAAATTAAATTAATTCGTTATGAAAAATCTTATTTTTTATTTAATGTTAGGTGTGCTGTTCGCTTGCCCCGCACTCGGACAGATCAAGCTGGCAGGCATGGGAACCTGGAGAGGTGGTTCTGTATTTGCTATCAACTCGGACGGCAGTATGCCGGAACAGTGGAAGGAATTTGAAATTCCTCCGGCAAGGCCAATAGGCAGTCTTGTAGCGGTCAACGGAAAACTCTGGGGAATGACCAGCGTGGGAGGCGTTACAGGAGTCGGAACCATCTTTCGAATGGATAGCGATGGCGGTAATTTCTCAGTGGTTCACAATTTTGATGGTATCAACGGAACAAAACCA